>JAPPFU010000151.1 GCA_028875085.1 Chloroflexota bacterium | reverse complement strand
AGGCTGACGCCATGCAGCAGGACTACGAGCGCATCAGCGTCCGCCCGATAGCGGGCTCGCTCGGTGCCGAGATCGGCGGGGCGTACATCGGCGAGGGCCTCGATGCTCAGGCCCTCGCCGAGATTCGCCGCGCCCTGCTGCGCCACAACGTCGTCTTCCTGCGCGACCAGCACATCACCTCGGCTCAATACCTCGACTTCGCGACCCAGTTCGGCGAGGTGAGCGAGTACCCGTTCCTCGAGGGGTTGCCCGACTACCCCGACATCACGCCGGTCATCAAGCAAAAGGACGAGACGGTCAACTTCGGGGGCATCTGGCACACCGACACCAGTTACCTCGAGCGCCCGCCGATGGGCACGATGCTCCTAGCGCGCGAGGTTCCGCCCTTCGGCGGCGACACGCTCTTCGCCAATGCCTACGCCGCGTACGACGCCCTCTCCGACGGCATGAAGCGCCTGCTGAGCGGCCTGCGGGCGGTCGCCACCTCCGCCAAGGCGGACACCTCTCGGACGCGGGAGGACCTGATCCGCGACTTCGGGCGCAAGGAGGCGCGGCCCGAGTACACGGCGGAGCACCCCGTGATTCGCACGCACCCCGAGACGGGGCGCAAGGCGCTCTACGTGAACATCGCCCACACGGCGCGGTTCGCCGATATGACGGAGGAGGAGAGCGCGCCGCTGCTGCGCTACCTGCACGAGCATCAGGTGCGTCCCGAGTTCACCTGCCGCTTCCGCTGGGAACCGGGCTCCCTTGCCTTCTGGGACAACCGCTGCACGCTCCACAACCCCGTCAACGACTACAACGGCTACCGCCGCGAGATGCACCGCATCACGCTGCGCGGGGATATCCCGTCGTAGCGAGAGCGCAGCGCCCTCTGTCCCCTCAGTCCCAGCGCGTCTGCGGCTTCTCCTCCAACTGGCCGTCCACGTACAGGTCCACCTTGCCCTGGGGGAAGCACAGGTGGTTGGCGATGGGCGCGCAAGCGGGCGTGGGGTAGCGGTAGAACCAGGCGAGGTTCTCCACCGTTTCGCCTCCGGCGGTGACGTTGTAGTAGTGCGCCTCGCCCTTGTAGGGGCACTGCGTAACGTGGTCGCTGGGCGAGAGGACGCCTGGCGCCACGTCCGACTTGGGGATGTAGAAGCGGCGGGGCAAGCCCGTCTCCGTCAGGAGCACGGCGCGGGTCGTGTCGGCGAGCGTCTCGCCGTTGAGCGTAACCTGCACGCGGCGAGAGGTGGGGAATGCGTCCACCCGCTTGTACGGGTCTTTGGCATGGACGAACACTTCCTCGTCCTCCTCGTACCACGCGTCCATCTTGTTCCAGTAGAAGGCGACGTATTCGCGGACGTCGACCGTTCCCTCGAGCGGCTCGGGGTAGCACCAGACCGCGTTGACCTCGACGCGGTCGCCGACCTTGACGCTCCAGTACTGAGCGTCTCCCTTGATCGGTCAGTGAGTGCTGCGGTCGGTGGCCTCCATCAGGTCCATGCGCACGTCGTCCATCGGGAAGTAGTAGACGGGCAAGTGCTTCGTCTCGTGCATCAGCAGCACGGCGTCGCTGTCGGCGATGGTCTCGCCGCCGAACATGACGCGCACCCGGCGGTTGACCGGCTCCATGAAGGCGCGGTGCTCGTCCACCTCGGAGGAACCGGTCTTGTGGGCTTGGAAGGCTTGGGTCACTGGTCGTCTCCTTTCGCCTCGCCCGGCGCTGAACTGTGCTCCGCACGCTACCACCCGCGCCGCCGCCTGTCGACTGCCTCTCATCCGTTCACCCTGAGAGGAATCGCAGGATGGACTGCCGGCCCAGGTTGGCCTATCCGCCCCTGCGGGCATATAGTGCTCCATGCACCCCAGCCCGGAACGAGGCAACACCTATGGAATACCGACAGATTGCGGACACCGACCTCCACGTCTCCGTCGTGGGACTCGGCGGCAACGTCTACGGCCCCCCGCGCCTTGACCAGGAGCAGACGGCCGCCAACATCGATCGCGCCCTCGAGCTAGGCGTGAACTTCCTCGACACGGCTATCGGCTACGGCGAGGGACACAGCGAGACCTTCATCGGCAACGCGCTCAAGGGGCGGCGCGACGAGATGATCATCGCCACCAAGTTCGCCATGCGCAACCGCAAGGAGGGGGTGAGCGTCCGCCAGCACATCCTCGACTCTTGCGACGAGAGCCTGGCCAAACTGCAGACCGACCACATCGACCTATACCAGATCCATCAGCCCGACCCCTCCATCCCTGAGGAGGAGATCATGGAGCCGCTGGCGCAGCTGGTGGAGCAGGGCAAGGCGCGCTATTTGGGCGAGAGCAACTACGGCGCGTGGCGCCACGCGGTAACCAATGCCGTCGCCGAGCACAACGACTGGCCGCGCATGGTGTCGGCGCAGAACCACTACAACATCCTGCGCCGCCACGTGGAGTTGGAGATCCTGCCCTACTGCCGCCGCTTCAACGTCGCCTTCCTCCCCTACTTCCCGCTCGGCGGCGGATTTCTAACGGGCAAGTACCGCCCCGGCGAGGCGCCCCCGCCCGGCTCGCGCGGCGCCGAGGGCAGCGGCATCATCGCCAAGACGCGGAACGAGCGGAACGAGGCCATCCTCGCTCAGTTGGAGGCCTTCTGCGCCGAGCGCAATCGCAGCGTCCTCGAGCTCGCCTTCGGCTGGCTCCTCGCGCAGCAGGCCATCCCGAGCGTCATCGCCGGCACGAGCAGCCCCGCCCAGATCGAGGCCAACGTGAACGCCGCCGCGTGGACGCTAACCGACGACGAGGTCGCCGAGGTGAACCGCATCGCCGCTTGGGACGGCTCCGGCGAGGTGGTGGACGGCTCGGCGGGCGGCGTCGGCGCGCGCGCCGGCCTCGCCGCCAACCAGGCCGCGAGGGGCTAGCGCCCGCCGCGGCGCTCTTCCGCGCTTATGCCCGGCCCGCTCCACGGCGTTAAGGTGCTCGACCTGAGCCGGATCCTGTCCGGCCCCTTCTGCACGATGCTGCTTGCCGACCTGGGCGCCGACGTGGTCAAGGTCGAGCGACCGCCGGGCGGGGACTTGGCGCGGCGTCTCGGCCCTACCGTCGGCGCGGAGGACACCTCCTACTTCGTGAGCGTGAACAGGGGCAAGCGCAGCGTCGGACTTGATGTGTTCGACCCCGCCGGGCGCAGCGATTTCCTGCGCCTCGTTGAGCGCGCCGACGTGCTGGTGGAGAACTACACGCCGGGCGCGATGGCGCGCGTGGAGCTGGACTACGCCGCGCTCGCGCCGTTGAATCCACGCCTCATCTACGCTTCCATCTCCGGATTCGGGCAGGAGGGCCCCTACGCCCAGCTTCCCGCCCTCGACGCCATCGTCCAGGGCATGGGCGGGCTGATGAGCGTTACGGGCGAACCCGACGGTGAGCCGTTGCGCCCGGGCGTATCCCTGGGCGACAGCCTGGCTGGTCTCTTTGCCGCCCTCTCCATCGCCGCCGCGCTCCACCAACGCAACGCCACCGGCGAGGGCCAATACCTCGATATCTCGATGCTGGACAGCCAAGTAACGCTGATGGAGAACCCCATCGGACGCTACTTCGCCACCGGCGCAGTCCCCGAGCCTATCGGCTCGCGCCACGCCGCCGCCGCGCCGTTCCAGACCTTCCGCACGGCGGACGGCTACGTCGTCGTTGCGCTGCTGTCCGACGACTCCGCGCTGTGGCGGCGCTTCGCCGAGGCGCTCGAACGCCCGGCCCTGGCCGACGACGCGCGCTTCGCCACCAACCGCCTGCGCGTCGAACACCGCCCCGAACTGGAGGCAGCGCTCGACGCCGCCTTCCTCGAGCGCCCCACCGCCGAATGGCTGGAGCGTCTGCGCGACGCGGGCGTGCCCGTCGGCCCCGTCACCAACGTCGAGGAATTGACGCGCGACCCGCAGGTGGCGGCGCGGGGCATGATCGTCGAGATTCCCCACGCCGAGTTGGGCTCATGGCCGGTGGCCAACACGCCCTTCCGCTTCTCCCGCGCCGAGACCGGCCCCGCCGGCGCCTCCCCCAGGCTCGGCGAGCACACGCGCGAGGTATTCGCCGACTGGCTAGGAGCGTCCGGTTAGCGAGCAACCGCACTCCCCGCTCCGCAACGCGCCCGTCTCCTCCGTTCCACGCCCCTTCCGCGCCGCGCGCTTCTTCTACGGCTGGGTGGTCGTAGCCGTCATCGCGCTCTCGCGCATCGCCTCCACCACGCAGCAGAACCAGGTGTTGAGCGTCCTGCTCAAGCCCGTAACGGCAGAGTTCGGCTGGACGCGCTCCACCTTCATCGGCGCCTCCGCCATCGGCACCATCCTCGGAGGTCTTGCCGCAGTGCTCGTCGGCCCGCTCATCGACCGCTTCGGGCCGCGCTGGGTGATGTTCATCGGCTTCTTCGCTATGGGCGGCTTGATGATCGCCATGGGCTCCATCCACAGCCTGTGGCAGTTCTACGCCATCCTCATCAGCACCCGCCTCATCCTCCAGGGCGCGCTGAACCTGAGCAACAACGTGGTCATCCCCAAGTGGTTCATCAACCGGCGGGGGCGCGCTTCGGCGCTGGCGGCGATGGGCCAGCGCGTCGGTGCAGGCGCCATGCCCCTGGTTACCGAGCGATTGGTGGGCGGACTAGGTTGGCGCTCCGCCATCGTCTCCCTCGGCCTCATCACATGGGGGTTGACGCTGGCGCCGACCAGCGCCTTCTTGCGGCGTCGCCCCGAGGACGTGGGCCTTACGCCGGACGGCGACCTGCGCTCGCTGCCCGCCGAAGAGCGTCCCGCGGAGCAGCGCGCCGAGGCCGCGTCCGAGCGCTCCTTCACGCTCCGCCAGACGCTGCGGACGCGCGCCTTCTACATCCTGCTGGTGGTCGTGAGCCTCAGCACCTTCACCAACGCCGGCATCAACTTCAACATGTATCCCTTGCTGACCGACCGCGGTCTGAGCGACTTCCAAGCCGTGGCCATCGTCAGCCTGTGGTCGTACGTAGGCATCCCCACTACCTTGATGTGGGGCACCTTGGCCGACCGCTTCCCCTCGCGCCTGCTGCTCGCCGTTGTGCTCTTCGGCATGGGCGCGGGTATGGCGCTGCTGACTCAGGTGCAGGACTTCCTGCTGGGCATCGTCTTCGCCCTCGTCCACGGCCTCTTCTTCTCCAGTTCGCTGCTGCTTTCCAATCTCATCTTCGCCAACTACTTCGGGCGCGCCTCCTTCGGGGTCATCCGCGGCTTCGTAACCCCCTTCCAGATGTTCAGCAACGCGCTCGGCCCGCTGACGGCTACGCTCGTCTTCGACACGCGCGGAGGCGTGCCTGGGGCTCGTGTGCGAAGCCCACGTCGCCAGTACGTC
>JAPPFU010000065.1:1147-5338 GCA_028875085.1 Chloroflexota bacterium | reverse complement strand
GTACAGGCCCTTCACGTCCCGCCGCACCAGTTCGTCCAGCGAGGCGTGGACGTGGACCTCGACGAAGTCGCCGATGGTCTCGCGCACCTCGTCGCGGATCTCGCGGTAGGGGGAGATGGCGGCGACGATGACCGCGACGCCGTTGCGCGTGAGCAGGTTGCTGACGAACCCGATGCGGCGGATGTTCGTGTCGCGGTCCTCCTTGCTGAAGCCGAGACCCTTGGAGAGGTTGGTGCGCACCACGTCGCCGTCCAGCACCTCGACCTTGCGGCCAAGTTCGCGCAGGGCGAGGGCGAGGAGGTCGGCGACGGTCGTCTTGCCCGCGCCGGAGAGTCCCGTCAGCCAGATGGTTACGCCGCGTTCGGCGCCGTCGTTGCTCATGCTCGCTATCCTTTCGCTAGGGCGGGCGTCTCCCGCCCGTCCATCGTGTCCGCGTGGAGGCCGCACTCCTCTTTACCCTGCCCCGACCACCTGCCCGCGCGCAAGTCCTCGCCGGGGCGCACGGGGCGCGTGCAGTGCGTGCAGCCGAGGCTGGGGTAGCCGCGATCGTGCAGCGGGTTGTACGGCACGCCGTTCGCGCGGATGTAGCCCCACACGTCCGCCTCCGTCCACGCCGCCATCGGGTTCACCTTGACCAGCCCGAACTTCGCGTCCCATTCGACGGCGGCGACGCCCGCCCGCGACTTGGCCTGATCGCGCCGCAAGCCCGACACCCACGCCTGCTTGCCCTCAAGCGCGCGCCCGTTGGGCTCCACCTTGCGCAGTTGGCAGCACAGGTCGGGGTCGCTCAGCCACAGCGCCGGGCCGAACTCCACCGCCTGCTGCTCCGGCGTCCAGCGCGGCGCGTAGGCGCGGACGCGCAAGCCGTAGCGCTCGGACGCCGTCCGCACCAGTTCGTAGGTCTCCGGGAAGAGGAAGGCGGTGTCGAGGTAGAACACCTCGACGCCCGGCGCCACGCGCGCCGCCATGTCCATCAGCGCCATGCCGGTGGCGCCGCCGAAGGAGCAGGCCAGCGTCAGCCCCTCGCCGTAGCGCTCGTAGGCCCACGCCAGCGTCTCCTGCGGCGGCGCGGCGTCGAGCCGGGCCGCCTCGCGCGCCACCTCTTCGGCGGTCTGTGCGTCGGGCGCGATGCGGTTCAAGCGCCGCGCCTACTTCGCCGACCAGAACGGCCGGTGGCGCTTGCCGAGCCACGACGGCCCGGCGTCGATGGCCTCGAGGCCGCCGGGGAGATTCTCCCGCAGCCAGTCCCTGAGGCTTCGCAGTGCTTGGATCATATGCAGTCGCTCCTTGTGCGCGGTCAAAAGAAGAGGCCCCTCGCAGTCTCTGCTGGAGGGGCCTCTGCCTGTGTCTTGCGTGGTGGTGAGTGCGGCGGCGTCAGGCGCGCGCTGCGGCAAGAGAGGGCGAAGCCTCCTCCGTCCGACAGCAACACATACAGAAGCAGGTGTGGCGCATGACGCAACCGATGCTAGCGGCGCACGCGCCGCGTGTCAATACCCCGGCGGCATGCATTGCCTCATCTCAACCCTGTGCTACCCTCCGCGCCGTATGGAGGCCTATCGCGGCATCGACCTGCTTGGCATCGAGGCGGAGCTCACCGACGAGGAGCGCCAGGTGCGCGACGCCGTCCGCGAGTTCGTCGAGCGCGAGGCGCTGCCACTGATTCCGCAGCACTTCCGCGAGGGGACGTTCCCGATGGAACTGGCCGCGCGGATGGCGGAGTTGGGCCTGTTCGGGGCGCACATCGAGGGCTACGGCTGCGCCGGCCTCGGTCCCGTCGCCTATGGCGTGGCGATGCGCGAACTGGAGCGCGGCGACTCCGCCCTCCGCTCCTTCTGCTCCGTTCAGTCATCGTTAGCGATGACCGCCGTCTGGCTCCACGGCTCGGAGGAGCAGCGCCAACACTGGCTGCCCCGTATGGCGGCGGGCGAGGCCATCGGCGCGTTCGCCCTCACGGAGGCGGAGCACGGCAGCGACCCGTCGCGGATGGAGACGCGCGCCGAGCGAACCGCGTCGGGCTGGCGCCTCAGCGGCGGCAAGTTCTGGATAACCAACGCCTCCGTCGCGGCGCTGATGGTCGTGTGGGCGGCCACCGCCGAGGGCATACGCGGCTTCATCGTCGAGGACGGCCTGCCCGGCGTGCGCGTCGAGCCTATCCACAACAAGTTGTCGCTGCGCATGAGCCTGACGGGCGCGGTGGGGTTCGACGGCGTGGAACTGGCGGAGGACGCGCTGCTGCCGGGCACCAAGGGGCTCGTGTCGGCGTTGGAGTGCCTGAACCACGCCCGTTTGGGCATCGCGTGGGGCGTAACGGGCGCGGCGGCGGCGTGTCTGCACGAGACGCTGGAGTACGCCAAAGGGCGCGTGCAGTTCTCGCGCCCGATTGCAGCGTACCAGTTGGTGCAGGCGAAGCTGGCCGACATGCACACGCAGCTGGCCGCGGCACAGTTGCTGGCGCTCCAAGCCTCCAGGAACAAAGCGACGGGGCGCCTCCACTACAGCCACATCAGCGCGGCCAAGCACCACAACGCGCAGACGGCGCTCGACATCGCCCGAACCTGCCGCGACCTCCTCGGCGGCGCGGGCGTGCTGGACGACTTCGCCACCATGCGCCATATGGTGAACCTGGAGGCCGTCAACACCTACGAGGGCACGCGCCACATGCACCAACTCATTCTGGGCCGCCACATCACCGGCATCTCGGCCTTCGATGGATGACGCGCCGCCCGCGTCGGCGCCGCTGACGGAGGGCGCCAGCGTCCGGCGCGCGCCCAGCGGACGGCGGCGATTAGCGCTGTTCTGCTTGGCGATGGCGCCCGTCGCGGCGCTCCTCGGCTTGCTTGCTTGGGGCGCCGTCCAATCGAGCGGCAATCCCGGCGGCTTGGCCGTCAACGCCGCGCCGGGCGAGGAGCCCGCTTCCGGCCGTCGCGCCCCCGACTTCGCGGTAACGACGTTGGACGGCGGGCGCGTCTACGACAACGAGGCGCTGCGCGGCAAGTACGCGCTCATCGACTTCTGGTCGTCGTGGTGCCCGCCCTGCCGCGCCGAGGCGTCCGACCTGGCGGCAGTCTACGAGGAGTACAAGGACGCGCCCGTAGAGTTCGTGGGCGTCGCCATATGGGACGAGACGCGCGCCGTGCTGTCGCACGTGGAGCGCTACCGCGTCGGCTACCCCAACGCCATGGACACCGACGGCGATATGGTCGTCGCCTTCGGCGTGCGCGGCATCCCGGAGAAGTACGTTCTCGACCGCGAGGGCAGAATCGTGCGCAAGCTCACCGGCCCCGTCTCCCGCGAGCGCCTGCGTCAGATCCTGGACGAACTGCTCGCCGATGATGGCTGACGCGCACGACCTCCACCAGCGCGTCGGCGCGTGGTATCGCGCCAACGCCCGCGACTTCCCCTGGCGGCGCAGGCGCGACCCCTACGCCGTCGTCGTGTCCGAGTTCATGCTCCAGCAGACGCAGGCGTCGCGCGCCGCGCCCGCGTTCGAAGCGTTTCTGCGCGCCTTCCCCACGCTCCAAGCGCTGGCGGACGCGGAACCCGGCGCCGTCATTCGCGCGTGGGCGGGCATGGGCTACAACCAACGCGCCGTCCGCCTCCACCGCCTCGCGCAAACGGTGGCGCGGGAGCACGGCGGCGAACTCCCGCGCTCCGTGGACGAGCTACGCCGACTGCCGGGCGTCGGCCCCTACACCGCCGCCGCCGTCGCCTGCTTCGCTTTTGGCGCGAGCGTCCCGGTCGCCGACACCAACGTCTATCGCGTGCTCAGCCGCGTCCTCTACGGCGTAGACGCGCCCAGCCGCGCGGTGATCGACCGGCGCGTTGCGGGCTTGACGCCCGGCGCGGACAGCCCGGCGACTCCCCAGGAGTGGCACCAGGGGCTGATGGACCTGGGCGCGTCCGTCTGCACCGCCGCCAAGCCGCGCTGCATGCTCTGCCCCTTGCGCGAGGTCTGCGAGGCCGCCGACGCGCTCCAAGACGGCGCGCGCCCCGCCCTGGCCGAGGCGTCTATCCCTTACGCGCCCAAGCAAGGGCGCTACGAAGGCTCCACCCGCTACTACCGCGGCAAGACGGTCGAGTTGCTCCGCGCCCTGCCCCCGGGCGAGGCGCTGCCTCTGGCGGCGCTGCGGGAGCGGCTAGGCGACAAGGCGCTGGCCATCGTCGGCGGCCTCCAACGCGACGGCTTAGCCG
>JAPPFU010000065.1:0-1137 GCA_028875085.1 Chloroflexota bacterium | reverse complement strand
AAAACGGCACCCTGCGGCTGCCTTAACCTCCCGCCCTATCCCTCGCGAAGGATGCGCAGCACTTGCGCCGCCAGCTTATGCGGGTCGTGGCGGGTGGGCAGGCGCTCGTCCACCAGGTCGGCGCTGATGAACGCGCCATCGAACCAGTGCGGTCTCTCCGGCTGGATAGGGTCTTGGCGGAACTCCGGCTCGACGGCGATGGGCCTGGCGTTGACGAGGAAGTGAGACATGCCCACGCCCGCCTGCTCCTCGAACACCCGCAGATGGCTCTCCGCGTCGAAGTTGTCTGTCTCGCCGTACTGCGTGGCCACGTTGCAGACAAACACTTTGGGCGCCTTGGAGTCCTCCACTGCCTTGCTCACGCCTCGGATGAGGAAGTTGGGCAGGATGCTGGTGTACAAGCTGCCCGGGCCGATGACGATGATCTCGGCGCGGGCGATCGCCTCCAACGCGGCGGGATTCGCCGGCGCGCCGCGCGGCTCCACCCACAGGTGCGATATCGGCTTGTTCGCGGTGCCGACCGCCGACTCGCCCCTCAGGAACACCGCGTCCTCCGTCTCCGCGAACAGCGTCAGGTCCGGCTCGCGCGTCGAAGGCACCACTTGGCCTTTGACGTTGAGTAGGCGAGCCGCCGCCTGGAGCGCGTCGTGCAGGTCGCCGTGGTTCTGCGCCAACGCGGTCAGCAGCAGGTTGCCCATGCTGTGGCCCTCCAAGCCGGCGCCCGTCTCGAAGCGGTACGACAGCACCTCGTCCATCAGCGGCTCCGAGTCGGACAGCGCGATCAGGCACTGGCGCGCGTCGCCCGGGGGAGACACGCCGAAGTCGGAGCGCAGCCGCCCCGAGCTGCCCCCGTCATCCGCCGCCGTTACGATGGCCGTGATGTCCTCCGTATGCAGCTTCAGGCCGCGCAGCAGCGACGCCATGCCTGTGCCGCCGCCGATGGCCGCAATCGCCGGGCCGCCGCGTCTGCTGCGCCGCACGGACAGGTTCTCGACCACGCTGCCCCCAGCGCGCCGATAGGTGGCCGCCGAGAGCAGCGTACGGTAGGCCTGGAACGCCCCCACGCCGAACACCGCCAGCCCCAGCGCGCCGAACAGCACGCCGCGCCACAGCACCGGCAGCACGCTGGCCAGCGTC
>JAPPFU010000205.1 GCA_028875085.1 Chloroflexota bacterium | reverse complement strand
TGAGGTGCTCGGCTGTGGTGTTAGCGCTGGCGTTGTCGGCCTCCGATCACTGGTCGCTGTAGGGAGGCTCTTCGAGGTTGACGTACCGGTCGAACTCGGTGTTGAGCCTGTGCGACAGCGTGGTCGGGCCCCAGTAGTAGAAGAGCACGTCCTCCCCGTTCTCGAAGGCGGAGGTGATCTCGGCGTTGAGCGCCTCGCCCGAGCCGGGGTTAACCAACTCAACCACGTCCTCGAGGCCATAGGCGACGATCTTCTTCTCGTTCACGCCTTCGCACTCCCAGCCGGGGATGCAGGTGATGAGGCGCGCCTTGCCCCTCGAGTCGGCGGTAACGAACAGCTCCATGTAGTCGGGCAGGTCCTCGACGGCGCGGAGGCCAGGGTTAGCGTCGGCGGTGTACTGCGGGATGATGAAGGCCGACTGCCAGTTGTCCTCGAGGCTCTTGCCGATGGAGGTGATGGTGCCTTCGGCGATGGCGGCGTCGTAGGCCGCCTGCTGGTTGGGCAGCCATATCTCCATGGAGATGTGCGTGTCACCGCGCGTCAGCGCTTCCATCAGCGGGATGGTGCCGCCAAAGACGGCGTCCGTCTCGTAGTCGTAGCCGTTTTCGACGATGAAGCGGGCCACCGCGTTCTGAATCTGGGCGCTGTCCCAGTTCAGGTCGGAGAAGATGAGCGTGGGCTTGGCCGCCGCCGGGGGGGGCGGCGGCGTGGCCGTGGGCTGCATCTGGGCGGCGGTCGGCGTCGGCCGCGGAGTGGGCGTCGGGTCCTCGCCGCCGCAGGCGGCGAGCGTCGCCGCCGCCAGCGCAAGGCCGGCGAGGGCAAGCAGCAGTCTCAGATATCGCACGTTCATTACGGTCTTATCCCTCCAATGCGTCTTTGTTGGCCCCCTCGGCGATGCCGGGGGAGCGACGTCCGGCGAACCGGGCGCCCTTTGCGCTTAATGTGCGTCGGTGCGCAGCGCCTCCTGGCGCTCCTTGGCCCACGCCTGGGTAACGCGGTCGACGATGATGGCGAGGACGACGATGGCCAAGCCGCCCAGCAGTGCCTCGCCAGGTTGGAAGCGCTGGAGCGCACGGAGCACGTCCTCGCCCAGGCCGCCCGCGCCCACGAGCGCGCCGACCACCACCATAGCAAGGGCCATCATCGTCGTTTGGTTGACGCCGGCCATGATGCTGGGAATGGCCATCGGCAACTGCACCTTGAGCAGCAACTGGCGGCGCGTCGTCCCGAAGGACTGCGCGGCCTCCACCACTTGCGGCGTCACCTGACGGATGCCGAGGCTGGTGAGGCGGATGGCCGGAGGCACGGCGTAGATGACGGTGGCGAAGATGGCCGGCACGTTGCCGATGCCGAACAGCATAATCGCCGGCACGAGGTAGACGAAGGACGGCATAGTCTGCATGCCGTCGAGGAATGGGCGCAGGATGGCGTCGACGGTGTTGCTGCGCGCCGCCAGGATGCCCAAGGGGATGGCGACCGCGATGGAGATGACGACGGCGACGACGATGAGGGCGGTCGTCTCCATAGCGGATGGCCAGAGTCCCGCGAAGCCCACCGCCACGAGCGCCAGCATGGAGAACAGCGCCATACGCCAACTGACCATGCGCCACGCCACGTAGCCGATGCCGCCGACCATCACCGGCCAGGGAATCCACAGGAAGATGGCCTCCAACCACAGGAGGAAGCGCAGCACGACATCGGCGATGGTGTCGAAGATGAAGGAGAAGTTGCGGGTAATGGTGCGGATGGTGTCGTTCACCCAGTCGGCGATGGGGCCTCCGACGTCGGCGGGGAACTCCATCTCCGAGCCCCAAATCCCAGCTGCGACGAGGATCGCCACGACGAATCCGCCGATGGGCAAGGCGACGCGCTGCCAGCGGTTCAGTTGGAAGCCCTTGCGGGGGGGAGCGGAGGGCGGCCCTTGGGGGCGGCCCGCCTGGGTCGGCGGAGTTGCGACTGCCATAGGTAATCTCCTCGAGCGCCTAGACGCTCGCGGCCTCCGTCGACTCGGCCTCGAAGGCGGCTTGGATGAGCGCGTCGCGCTCGACCTCGCCGACCAGCAGGCCGGACTCGTCCACGACGGGGAGTCTGCCGTGGTGGTCCCACGCGTTGGCCAGAGCCTCTTCGATGGATTGCTGGCGCTGGATGGGCGCGAAGCGGCGGTCTACGGGCGCGCGGATGGCGCCGTCGCCGCGGCGCAGGGACTGCTTGGCCTCCTCGAGGGTGACCTCGCCGACGTAGCGACCCTCGCCGGTGCAGATGAACACGGCGTCGGCGCCCGCAGCCTCCATGGCGCGGACGGCGTCGTCGGGGGAGTCGTCCTCGCGGACGCGGGTGGTCGGGTGCTCCATCAGGTAGCCGACGGTGATGACGGTGGCGCGCCGCACGTCGCGCGTGAAGTCGGCCACGTACTCATCGGCGGGGTTGGACATAATCTGTTCGGGGGTTCCGATCTGGACGATGGCGCCGTCGCGCATGATGGCGATGCGGTTGCCGACGCGGATGGCCTCGGCGAGGTCGTGGGTAATGAAGATGATGGTCTTCCTCATCCGCTCCTGCAGCACCAGCAGTTCATTCTGCATGTCGCGGCGGATGAGAGGGTCGAGGGCGCTGAACGGCTCGTCCAGCAGGAGAATCTCAGGGTCGGAGGCGAGAGCGCGGGCGAGGCCCACGCGCTGCTGCATGCCGCCGCTGAGGGAGGATGGGCGGTAGTTCTCCCATCCGGAGAGGCCGACCATCTCAAGCACTTCCATGGCGCGGGCGCGGCGTTCCGACTCGGGCAAGCCTTGCACCTCAAGTCCCCACGCGGCGTTATCGAGCACGGTGCGGTGAGGCAGCAGGCCGAAGTACTGAAAGACCATGCCGGTCTTGTGGCGCCGGAACTCGATGCGCTCCTCCTCGGTATAGGCGAGCACATCCTCGCCGTCGACGAAGATCTGCCCCATGGTCGGCTCGATGAGCTGGATGAGGCAGCGCACGAGGGTGGACTTGCCACTGCCCGACAGGCCCATGACGACGAAGGTCTCGCCGGAGGAGACGTCGAAGCTGGCGTCGCGCAGAGCGACCACCGACTTGAGCTCGTCCTGCACCTCGGCCTTGGACTTGCCCGCCAGGCGCTCGGCGACGTCGAGACCCGCAGCGGGGCCGTAGACCTTCCACAGGTTTCGGACGCTCATGCGCAGAGGCTCGGACTGTCCGTTCATACGCTCACGACCTCCTGATTGTCGCATTCGTCAGGCGGAGCAGCGCTCCGTTGGGCGTTGGCGGCGGCAACCCAGCAAGCATAGGTAGCCATGGGTACGGGTTGCAGTAGGCAGTGGAGAGTGCGCCGCCAAGCGCTACGCGGGACGGACCCGCTGGGAGTGCGGCCTCACCTTAGGCACCCCGTCCAACGGGTGTCAAAGCGCCGAAAACACCAGTTGACGCGCTCATTTCTACTGATTTCGTCTTATCGCGCGCATTTTCGCATCCCCGTCTGCAGTCGTCACGCCTGCCTCTCCACGACGGAAGCGCGGTGCTCCAGGGTGATCGGGCGCCGATGCTGGTTTCCATCAGCATCGTAGCGATTGGTGCGCCTAATCCGTCGCAGGGTCTATCTTGTCATCAATTGCGGCGCGCCGTAACGCCCCTACAGCGGGCGCGGGGGCGCGCCTAGACGCGCAGGTCGCGGCGCTCGAGGCCGAGGGCGGCGGCGGCGGCCAGCAAGAGCGCCGCGACCGCCAGCACCGCTGCGTGGGCGGGGTCGATGCCGTTGGCGAGGGGCACGGCCTCGCCGTAGTAGCGGAAGGGCGAGACCACGCGCAGCGCATCGAGCGCGTTCACCAGCGGCGCAAGGGCATCCACTAGGTAGGCGGCGACGGCGAAGCCCGCGGGCAAGCCCATACTCAGACTCTTGTTGCCCGTAATGGCGCCCACTGCCAGCGCCAGCGCCCCGAACATAATCGCCAGCAGCGCCAGGCTCAGCACAGCCTCGAAGATGCGCGCCACGGCGATGTCCATCGTCACCGCCGCCCCTCCGGCCCACACGGCGGCGAAGGTGGCCGCCGCCAGAATCGCCGTGCCGCACACGAGCGCGCCGAACTTCTCGACGGCGAGGCGCCAGCGCGCGACGGGCGCGGACAGCAGCGCCTCGATCGTCCCGCGCTCCTCCTCGCCCGACACGCCGCCGACACCCTGCCCGATGGCGTAGACGAGGAACACGGCGGGCGCCAGGAAGGCGAAGAAGCGCGAGTGCAGGTAGCCGGTGGGGGAGAGGAAGTCGAGCACGCCCGCGCCGAGGAAGAGGTTGCGCACCACCTCGGGCAGGCCGTCGATGAGCTGGCGGAACTCCGGCACGTCGCGCACCGACGGATAGACGAGCACGATGAGCAGCACGGCGGCCGCCATCCCCGCCGACCACCACGCCAGCGAGCGCCGCTGCTCCCACAGCGTCTTGAGCAGGATGGTGCGGAGCACCGCCCTACTTCGCCTCACGCTCGTAGTAGCCCAGGAACACGTCCTCCAGGCTCGTCTCCCGCGTCGTCAACTCCGCAACCTCGTACTGCGCCAGCGCCTTCACGAGGGCATCCATCGAACCTTCGACGCGGCATGCGAGAGCGCCGTCCGTCAGCGCCACGTCCGACACGCCGGGCAGGCGTCCCAGGTGCTCCGCCGCCTCAGCCTCCGCGCCGGCGCTCGCGGCGCCGAACCGCGCCTCTACGAACCGCCCGGCGCGCTGCTTCAGCACCGCAGGCTCCTCCACCGCCTCCAGCACGCCTTTGCGGATGATGCCTACGCGGTCGGCCACCTGGTCGACCTCCGGCAGGATGTGCGACGAGATGAACACCGTCCGCCCCTCCGCTGTCGTCTCGCGCAGCAGGCGATAGAACTCCTGCTGCATCAGCGGGTCGAGGCCGGTGGACGGCTCGTCCAGCACCAGCAGGTCGGGCCGATGCATGAAGGCGTGGACGATGCCGATCTTCTGGCGGTTGCCGCGCGAGAGTTCGCGCAGCGGCACGGTCGGGTCGGCATCGAAGCGGTCGAGCAGGCGATCCACGTAGGCGGCGTCGATGCCCGCGCCGCCGCGCAGGTGGGCGGCATAGGTCAGCAACTCCCGCCCCGTCATCGCGGGGTAGAGGCTCAGTTCGCCCGACAGGTAGCCGGTGCGCCGCCGTATCGCCAGCCCGCCGCGCCGCGAGTCCAGCCCGAAGACGCGCACGCTCCCCGCCGTGGGGCGGATGAAGTCCAGCAGCAGACGGATGGTGGTGCTCTTGCCCGCGCCGTTCGGCCCGAGGTAGCCGAACACCTGCCCCTGCTCGACCGTCAGGTCGAGCGCCTGCAACGCGCGCACCGCACCGTAGTGCTTGGTGAGGCCGGACGCCTCGAT
>JAPPFU010000224.1:924-5371 GCA_028875085.1 Chloroflexota bacterium | reverse complement strand
GATCACCTCCATCTCGGGGCCGATGGCCGGGCCGAGGTGGGCGATGCGCCCCTCCTCGATGAGCAGATCCGCGCCCTCGACCGCGCCGAGCGGCCCGCTCCCGGCGGTGGGGTCGAGCGTGAGCAGCAGCGCGGCGTTGCGGATGAGCAGGCGCTCGGTCATCGCGGGCGGCGCTCCGCAAGCACGCTCAGGGGGAGTTTGACCACTTCGGCGATGGCCTCGGCGGTGAGGGCGGCGGCGTGCTCGAAGGTGAGCTTGCCGCGCTCGGCGTCGGCGTTGGCGGCGTTGCCCGCCGCGCCCGCCGGGTTGAGGTCTTGCGTCTTCCAGCCCATCGAGACGGCGCTGCCCGTGGGGCGGACGTGGCGGTACTCCTGCGCCATCCGCGCACCGAGGGGGACGAAGTCCGCCGCCTTGCTCATGTCCACCAGGTCAGGGCGCACGTGCAACATCAGCGACGTCTCCACCTCGCCGCCGTGGATGCCGTGCAGCAGTTCGTCTTCGTCGAACAGGCCGTCGGGCGGGGGGAAGCGGAACCAGTGGACGACGTGGATCATCATCCCGAGGCGGATGCGCACGCGCCGCAGCACGATGTCCGCGACGCCCGCCTGGCCGCCGTGGCTGTTCAGCAGCACCAGCTTGCCGACGCCCGCGCGCCGGAGGCTCGCAGCCAACTCCGTCCACAGATTGATGAGCGTCTCCGCCTCGACGGAGAGCGTGCCGGGGAAGTCGATATGCTCCTCGCTCATCCCGACGGGGATGGCGGGCAGGATGGAGACGGGCGCGTCGGCGGGCAGCAGTTCGGCGACGCGCTGCGCCATAGCGTCGTTCAGGAGCGCGTCCACCGCGACGGGCAGGTGGGGGCCGTGCGATTCGACGGCGCCGACGGGCAGCACCGCCACGACGTTGGCCGCGTCCAAGCCCTCTACGCGGGGGCTGGACATCTCCCACCAGCGGCGGGCGGGCGGTTGCGCCATCGGCGGCCTCCTCGACGGCGCGGCTGCCCCGCCGCGCCAGGGTTAGGGGAAGATTAGCGTATCGCGCCTGGGCGCGGGCTGTTCCGACCACCAGCCGCGCATCTTGCCGGGGTTCATCAGGCCGTGCGGATCCATCCGCCGCTTGAAGTCCAACTGCACGGGATCGACCGCCTTCATGCCGCCATCCTCGAGGATATGCGTGTGAGGGTCGAACACGGTGATGCCCATCGCCTCGTGGCGTTCGATGAGTTCGCGCAGGCGTTCGGGCGTGGTGTAGCGGACGAGCGGCAGGCCGGCGCAGGCGATTTGGCCGCGCCAGCGCACGAACTCGAGGTGCATCGGAACCTCATCGCCGAACTCGCGCCACACCGCCTCGACGGGGGCGAGCGTCGGGTCGATGGGGTAGAGCGTCTGCAAGTAGGTGATGGACAAGTCGGCGTTGATGGCGTGGAGCGTCGTGTGATTCCAGGTGAACTCGTAGAGGGGCCGCGTGCGCCCCGATTCGGGGCCGCGCTTGGTGTAGACGACCTCCGCGCCGTGCTCCGAGGCCAACTCGCCCAGCGCCTCCATCGACGACTCGGCGACGGTGAGCAGGCACGCCGCCTTGCCCGGCGGAACGTCGAGGTTAGGGAAGTAGGGCGGGATAGCCGCGTCGTAGACGCTCACCTCCTGCTTGGCGATACCGTCCGCCTCGCTGAGCGCCTGAGCGAACCGCGCCGCGCCCATCAGGTCGTCCGTTGCGGCGACCGCGTCCACCCACGGAACGGCGGGCGCGAGCGCGATCTCCACCTCTGTGATGATGCCGTTGGCGCCGTAGGCGTGCGCGGCGCTCAGCACGTCGGCACCGCGCAGCTCGAGGGCCCGCGGCGTGTCCTCCATCGTTACGACGCCCAGGCCGAGCACGTTGCCCGCGTCGCGCAGGTAGCCGTACTGGATAGCCCCGACGCCGCTGCTGCCGCCCGCGATGAAGCCGCCAATCGTGGCCGTCCGCTTGGTGGACGGGAAGAGGCGCAGCTCCCACCCTTGCTCGCGCGCGGCGTTGTCCGCGTCGATGAGTTTCAAGCCGGCCTCGCAGCACAGCACGCCGTCCGCCATCCGGCGCACGCGCGTCATCCGGCGCATATCCAGCACCACGCCGCCTTGGAGCGGCATCGCCTGGCCGTAGTTGCCGGTGCCCGCGCCGCGCACGGTGAGAGGGACGCGCCGCTCCACGCACGCGGCGGCGACCGCGAGCACGTCCGCCTCGTCTCGCGGTTCGACGATGAGGTCGGCTCGCGCGCCGCGCAGCGTCTCCTTCAGGATAGGGCTGAACCAGTAGAAGTCGCGCGAGCGCCGCTCGATGAGGGAGGCGTCGAGGGAGTAGGGAACGCCGCCCAGCCCCTCGGCGAACCGCCGCCAGTCGATGTCCGGGCGTTGGAGGGTAGGGGTGGTCATAGCGGGCGCGGGGATGATAGCGGTTCATGTCGCCTGCCGCCGCTCGCGCACCATATAGCCGTAGGGACAGGTTTCAAACCTGTCCCTACAACGCGAACGCCTAGATAGCCTCGGCCCGCTAGAAGGAGCGGATGCGGCGCAGGCCCACCACGCGCACGAAGATGAGCACCGCGAAGAGGAACACCACCGTCAGCACGCTCAGCGCCGCCGCCTGGTCGCCCTGCGTGCCGCGCAGGTTGAAGACGAGGGTGCTGATGACCCATGGGTCGGAACCGGAGGTGATGACCTGCGCGAGGGTGAACTCGCGGAAGGCGAGCAGGAACAGGATAATCCACGCGCCCATCGTGTACGGAATCACGAGGGGCAGCAGGATGCGGCGCAAGGTGGTGAAGGCGGAGCCGCCGCTGGTGGATGACGCCTCCTCCAACTCTTTGGCGATCTGTGCGATGCCCGCGCGCTGGAATCGGTAGGCGAGCGCCATGCGGTAGGAGTAGACGATGACCAGCACCAGCAGCGACCGCGCGAGCGGTATCCACCCTAGGAAGGTCTCGTTGAGCGCCTGGTTGAGCGAGATGTAGAAGATGAAGAATGCGAACGCCGCCACCACCGCCGGGATGGCGAGGGAGGACGACGTGAACAGGTCCATCGCCAGGCGCGCGCGCGGCGCGATGCGCCCGCGCACCACCGTCCAGGCGATTACGAGCGCGACGAGCACGGAGATGGTCGGCGCCGTCAGCGCGATGATGACCGTGTTCGTGATGGCCGAGTAGATGCGGCTGTTGTCGAACAGCAATTCGCGGTAGCCGGTCAGGCTGAACGCCTCGGGGAACACGTCCCAGCTCGGCGGGCGGTAGGCGGGCAGCAGCGAGGAGTAGACGAGGATGAGGAAGGGCGTGAGGGCGATGAAGGCGAGGAACAGGCCGAGGCCGGTGAAGGCGGGCCAGCGCCAGCGGCCCAACTCGTAGCGCTTGGCGCGGAAGCCCTTGCCCGTCATCGTGGCGAAGCGCTCGGCGCGCCGCGTGTAGATGCTGTAGGCGTAGAACAGCAAATAGGTGATGAGCATGAAATGGAGGCCCATCGCGGCGACGGCGCCGTAAGCGGGCTCCTCGCCGGAGCCGGTCTCCAGCAGTTCCCAAACGCGCGTGGAGAGGATGTCCGCCTTTGCGCCGGTGGCGAGCATCAGCGGCACCTCAAACGACTCCAACGTGAAGATACCCGCGAGGATGACCGCGCCGAGCACCGAGGGGCGCAGGATGGGAATCGTCACCTTCCGGAGCGTCTCGAGGAAGCGCGCGCCGGAGACACGGCTCGCCTCCTCTAGCGATGGGTCCATGCTGCGTAGGGCGGCGCCGATGAGGATGACGAACAGCGTGACTTGCCCGAATCCCTGCACGACCACCATCCCATACATCGTCGTGAGGTTGAAGGGCCCGGCGCCGAACTCCAGGGCTTCCGGCAGGAACCAGTTCAACACCGTCCGCACGACGATGTTGATGAGGCCGACGCGGTTGCCCAGGAGGAATATCCAGCCCAGCGTCGTAACGATGGCGGGCATCATCAGCGGGAAGAGCAGGAGGGCGAAGAGGACGTTGCGGAAGGGGGTATCGGTGCGCTCGATGAACCACGCGATGGTGAAGCCCAGCACAAAGGCGAGCGCGACGGAGCCGATGACGAAGATGCCCGTGTCGAGCAGCGTGGATTGGAGGCCGCGGCTGCTGGTGTAGATGATGGGGAAATTCCCCACGCTCCACGAGCTGCTCGCCTCGATGAACAGGTCGTCGGTGGGGACGCGAAAGGCTTGGACGAAGGTGGCACCGATGGCGGGGAGCAGCAGCCACCCGCCGACTACCAGCGCGATGAGGAAGAGGACAATCTCGCCGCGAGCGAGCGAGCCCAAGCGCAAGCCGATTTGCTGTCGCGCCTGAGCGGCGGTGGCGGCCATGTCCTACCTCCGGTTGCGGGGGGGGGGCCCCGCGGGGCCCCCCCCCTGTTTTGGAAAACGGCCGGGGAGCGGGGATTTTGGGCGGCAAACCAGGGCG
>JAPPFU010000224.1:0-914 GCA_028875085.1 Chloroflexota bacterium | reverse complement strand
GGTCAGCGGCTAGTTGGCGCCGAAGACCTGCTCGCCGAAGTAGTTGGCGTTGATGCCGCGCTGGCGAGCCACGGGCACGCTCTCGAACACCATCTTGACGCCCTCGAAGTCGCCGCCGGAGGTGAGTCCGGGTGCGGCGTGGCCATAGGCCGCCCAACCGGCGCCGACGGATTCGAAGAGCGCCAGCGAGGCCTCCTTGGAGGAGTGCCACGCGGCGAGGAACTTGGCGGCATTGGGGTTGTTGGCGTTGTTGGCGACGGCGACGTTGAACATGTTGATGCCCATGCCGTCGTTCCAGAACTGGCCGATGACGCCGCTGTCAAGCAGCGCGGGCGGGTTCCCGTAGCCCATCCAGACCAGCGGGCGCTCGCCCGAGAGGATGAACTCGTTGCAGCTGCCCGTAACGAGCAGGCCGTTGTCGTCGATCATCTGCTTCTGCACCCGGACCATCTCGTCGGGGTCGTAGCGGAAGGCCATGAAGCCGTTCCCCGCGCGGAAGAGGAAGGACGGCGCGCAGGCGAGGTCCTTGTACTTCGGGTCCGTCCACTCGAAGACGCTCTTGGGGAGGTCTTCGATGGAGAAGATGTCCGTGCGGTAGAAGTTGGTGTACTGGTTGTTGGAGACGCCGAGCGCGTTGCCCGTGACGCCTTCAGCGGCGTCCCAGACACGGCGCTCGTCGGCGCCCAGCGCGCCCCAGTCGACGGCCTCGGCGTAGCCGTCGTCGATGTACTGCGCCATCTGGGTCATCGACATGTAGACGACGTCGGTGGGCGCCTCGCCGGCCTCGCGCTCGGCCTTCAGCGTGCCGACAATCTGGCCCGCGCCGATGCCGCGGCCCTCGCAGTCGATGTTGGCGCCGTACTGCTGGACGAACGCCTCGAAGCCCTCGCAGATGGCGTCGACGTGGTCGGTGC
>JAPPFU010000096.1 GCA_028875085.1 Chloroflexota bacterium | reverse complement strand
GCGACCCCATCGTCTTCCTGCATTCCTACGGGCCGGGCACGACGGCGTGGATCACGTGGCACAAGGTGATTGACGACTTCGCCAAGGATTTCCGCTGCATCATGATGGACCTGCCGAACTTCGGGCGCACCGGGCCGGTGGTGTTCGAGGAGCCGGTGCACAACCTCCAGGCGCGCACGGCGCTCGCCCTCATCGACGCGCTGGGCATCGAGCGGGCGCACTTCGTCGGCAACTCACAAGGCGGCCAGTCGTCGATGGTGTTCGCGGCGCACTACCCCGACCGCATCAACAAGCTGGTCTTCGGCGGCGCGCACATCGCCACCGGCGGCGACCGCTACCTGCTCGCCAACCGCCCCTCCGAGGGCAGCCGCGCGACGCGCGAGGTGATGGAGGGCGCGACGCGCGAGAACGTCCGCCGCTACCTGCGCATCCACCTCGACGACGAGTCGCTGGTTACGGACGAACTGGTGGACTACATCTACAACGTCCACACCGGCGCGCCCGACCACGAGGAGGCGCGGAACAAGTCGGTCAGCACCTACTACGATCACTCGCAGGACATCCACGCCGTTACCGCGCCGACGCTGCTGCTGCACGGGCGCTACGACCGCATGGTGGCGCTCGAGGTCAGCATCGCGGCGTTCAACCACATCGACGACACGCGCCTGATCGTGCTCAACCACTGCGGCCACTGGCCGCCGTTCGAGAAGCCACGGGACTACGTGTCCTATGTGCTGAGCTTCTTGAAGCAGTAAGCCGGAGAGAACCCAAGAGGAGGAGCGGCATGGCGCTCACGGACGAGGGGATCATCGCGGCGCCGGGCATCATGAGCCGGTGGGTACGCCTGGCGAGCGGCGCCAGGGCGCACTACGTCACGTCAGGCGACACGGGCCCGGCGGTCATCCTGTGCCACGGCGGGCTCCCGGGCTCGTCCGGCATGGCGGGGTGGCGCTTCCAGCTGCCCTTCCTGGGCGCGCACGGCTTCCGCGTCTACGCGCCCGACTTCCCCGGCTACGGCCACGCGGACACCGACCCGGAGCACCGGCCCGTCCACGGCTACCACAGCCACACCGAGTTCCTGCGGATGTTCATGGACGCGCTCTGCATCGACCAGGCCCACCTCGCCGGCAACTCGATGGGCAGCAGCGTCTCGTGGCGCTTCGCCATCTCCCACCCCGAGCGCGTTAAGAACTTCGTCCTCATTGCGGGCAACATCCCCGGCATCGTCCCGCTCGACCAGGTCGTCCGCACGATGAGCGTGCGCGGCCTCAACCGCGAGACGTTCGACGGCACGCCCGCGTCTATGCGCAAGATGATGGACCCCATCATCGAGGACAAATCGGTCATCACCGATGACCTATTGGAGATGCGCACGCAAGCCGCCATTCGCCAGCGCGAGTCGCTTGCCGCCTACCACGCCGCCGCCGACCGCTTCGACGAAGACCCGGCGCTGCAACAGCGCTACGTCGCGCTGGGGCGACTCGACCGCCTCGGCATCCCGCACATCCTGCTGTGGGGCGCGGACGACGTGCTGAACCCCGTCTCCAACGCCTATCTCCAGGAAGACCTCACGCCGTGGATCCAGTACTTCTATCCGGAGAAGTGCGGACACCAGGGCCAGACCGACCAGCCCGACGTGTTCAATCAGGTGTTCCTCGACTTCTTCCGCACGAACCGCGTGAGCCGCAAAGCCGCCGACGCCGCCGGCGTCTCCAAGCGCCGCCCCGAACTCGCCCACTACGTGGAGGCGGGGTAGAGGAGGCACCGCTCCCCTTCCGTCATTTCCGCGAAAGCGGGTTAGCCCGAAGAACCCGTGTGCATGGTTACTACTTTGCAGAATCGCGCGGCCAGGTCGCGGATTTTGAGCAGATCCTTCCCATCTACTTCCGGGCGAACCTCTTGCGCGAGAGCGTGCACTCTTTGGAGGAGATGGTCTTTGACCTGCTCACCGTTGGGATGCTGAGATAGCTCTACCAAAGCCATGCTCAGAATTCCGATAAAGCTGATTACGTACGTTGGGTGCTGAGCGTCGTCGCTCAATATCTCCACGTCGGGTTTGCCCATAACTGCTCCTATGCTCCGTCTAGCATCGGCAGCCTGATTATCCGCCTATTCGGCTAATCCCTCAATCATACCGCTCCATCGCCCCTACAATCGGCGGTTCGACACCACTGGCTCGGAGGCGAGCAACGCCCGCAGATTCGCCAGGTCGGGCAAGCCCAGGATGCGGGCGAGGCCGTCGTCCACCGCTTGCCGAGCGGGGCAGTGGGCCATCGCGGGCAACCGCTCGAACTCCATCTCCGCCACGCTGTCGAAGAGTAGCGACAGTTGCCATGACTGCGCGGGAGAGAGCTGGCTAGGGTCTAGGACAGGCATTTCTTGCAGGTCGGCCTTCTTCATTTTCACCCAGGCGCCCCGTGTGCTGGTGCGTTCGGCCATGATGGTCAGCAAGCCGAGACTGGAATTGAGCCAGAGCGCCAGCGCCTTCTCGCTCTGCTCGTCGTCGATGTTGACGGGCCACCAGACGTTGGAAAGCACCTTCCTATCGCACCGCATCGCCACGACGCGCGCCGTCTCCAGCCAAAGGCGCTCGGAAATGAGCAAGCGGCCGGCTTTGGGCCAAAGCTGTCCTGCCGGTTTCAAGTGTCGGCTTGGGCGCGCGTTGACCAGCGGCGCAAGGTGTTTATCGGGCATGACCGCTATACGCCTCCGGCGCTCGGTGTCGTGGTTCTCCACCATCGGATAGGTCGTAATCGCGTAGGTGCGCTCGAAGCCGTCCCACACGTCGCGCTGGTCAGGCCCAATCTGGCCGATGGCGTCGAGGCGGCACAGCGGAACGCTAACAGAGGCGCTCTCGCCCGGCACGCAAACCTCCCCGTCATCTAGCAACGAGAGGGCGGTGCGGACGAGGTCGGCGCGGGCGAACTGCACGCCCGTCCACTTCTTGCCCTTGATCTTCGCCTCAGGGATGGACACCGCCTCGCCCACGTGCTCTCCGTCCGCCTCCAGCAAGGCCACGCCGCCCCCTTCCAACGGCGCAGGGGTAGTGCTGGCGATGGCCTGCGCGACTTGATGAGCATCCAGCAAGCGGTTCGGATTGCGCCACAGGTTGATGAAGGTCGTGCGCGATTGGCCGGAGCGCTGTCCATTCGCGCGGCGTGTGGCGATGAGCAGTGCCTCTGATAGGTCGGTGCTGTCGGAGAAGTTCCACCGCGCCGGGTCGTGGGAAACGATTACAGTATCGAGGGTGAAGTCTTGCTCAATGAGGGCGCGCGTCTGACTCCAGGAGGGGCCTGTGCACACGGTTGCAGGAAGCACTAGGACGAGGCGCCCCTCGCCGGGCCGCAAGCGAGGAGAAGCGGCGGCGACGAACGCCGCGCCCAGGCCCGCCGTTGCCGAAGCCTTGTGCTTCTTAAGGCGGCGAGACAACTCGTCTTGCAATTCTCGTCGCTCGCTCTGAGGAAGGCTGCCAAATAGGAGGTTGCCGCCTACCGAGCGCGTGAAGGGCGGATTCATAATGGCCAAATCAAGGTCGGGCAACCTAGCCATCACGCCCTCCTTCGCCCCATGTTGCCCCTTCCCTGATACCCGTGCCGCGTTCCTAACCGCGACGCCCATATCGTCGGTCGACAGTACGAATTGGGCCGACGCTTCGCTTGCTCCCAAGAAATCCAACGATCCTAGGGAAACCTGCCCGCTCTCGCTCCCCAGAGGCATCACGTAGAGGTTCATGCGGTCGAACTGGATATCGGGATTGAGCATGGCGAGGCTAGTGGCGGCGAAGTGGACGGCGGAGAGTTGCACGTCGTAGCCGTGCAGCGCCTGCTCGACCATCGCTTTGTGCAGCTCGGCGGCGCGTTTGCCGCCCGCTTCGGTATGGCGGCGTCCGGCCTCGGCGGCCACAGCCATCAACAGCGTTCCCGTACCGCACGCAAGGTCGGCCACGTTCAGAGAGGCCGGGAATTCGTGGTCGCTCCAGTCGGTGCCTGGCGGCCAACCATCGAACACTAGGCGCGCAAGGAGCGTCGCCGCAGGAACGGAGGTGTAGTAGGAGCCCGTGAACTTAGCCTCGCTCAGCAGTGCGTGGAACAACCGTCCCGACAGGTCATGTCCCTCCAAGTGGCGCGTATCCTGCACAGCCTGCGCAAGCGGGTCCAGGACGGGCATCCGCAGTTCGCCGGGGTAGTCCTCCATCAGGTCCAGGATTTCGAGCGCCAACTGGAAAACGGGCACGTAGTCGATGTCGTCGCATATCGCTTGCCACGCCGCTTTCAGGCCTGGTAGGCGCCCCTTGAGCGTCTCCTGGAGGGTGGGTACATCATCGTTGGCGGACGCGAGGCGCTCTTGGAAGGCCATGGCGTTGAAGAGCACCAGGCAACTGATGCGCAGGGCGGCGGCGCGGTCTTTCTCCTGGTCGCTCTTGACGATGACTTCCGCGATGCGGCGGGCCATCCTTGCGTGCCGCTTCGCCTGCTGCGCCGCCTGCTCCAACGCGTAGCCGACAGCGTTGGCCGCCGCCGCTACCCGGTCGACGCTCTCCAAGTCCAGAGGGAGCAGGCGGAGATGGTGGGCGAGGTCGGCAACCGAGCCGGTGCGCGTCGATTGGCCGGTAACGAGCGCGCCGTGCGAGCCATACAGCCGCCATTGGAGGTCGTCGGCAGATTCGAGAACTTCGCTCGTGTTCTCCGCTCGGCGCAACCTGTCGGGGTAGAGAACGCCAAGCACGCCGAGCGCCTCGGGGAAGTTCTTCAGGCGCTCGTCCAACTGCGCGTCCAACGCGCTTGCCGACCATTCCCACTTGCACTCAAGGATGAGTTGGTCGCCGCTCTTCAACTCCACCCGGATGTCCGGCGCGCCTCTGCTGGTGCGGCGCTCGGCCTGCGCTCGCAGGCCGCGGGCGCGCAGCAATTGCGCGAGAAGAACGTTGACCCCCTCCTCGCGCACTCTTCCCGAATCGGTTGCCGCCATAGAGACCTGCCCGCCGTACTTGCGGTGAGGCTATCCCCCGGCGCGCGGCGGGCGCAACCGGCCTTTGCCCCCTACCCTGTCTTCTCCGCGCGGAGGACTAGCACGTCCCAGTACCACGTCAGCTTGCCCGACGCGTCCTGCTCGATGCCGAAGGCGTCGCGCACGGGCGGCGCCGCCTCGCGCACGCGGGCTTGGACGCGCGCCGCGTCGTCCGGGGGCATATTCGAGCGCGCCGTCCAATCCGCGCCCTCATGCCACACCTTGCACATCGCCGTATCCGTAACGCGCAGGCCCGCGTCGGCGACGGCGCGCTCCCACTCCGACGGCGGCCAGTTGCGGCCGTGGCTAGGGTCGCGCTCCAACTCCACCTCGTTCATCCACGCCGCCACCTCCGCGTCCTCCGGCGCGACGGTGTCGCACAGCACGAACACGCCGCCCGGCTCCAGCA
>JAPPFU010000116.1 GCA_028875085.1 Chloroflexota bacterium | reverse complement strand
CGTCGGCCACCGCCCGCAATTCCCGGGCGGACATGTCACGGAGGTCGCGCGGCCAACGTGGGCAGCCAGTACGCGATGTTCGAGGCCATCCACGGCTCCGCGCCGCGCATGGTGCGCGAAGGCCGCGCGCAGTACGCCGACCCGTCGTCGATGATCCGCGCCGGAGCGATGATGCTGGAGCACATCGGCTTCACCGACCTGGCGGCGCGGCTGCACAAGGCGCTGGACGTGTGCGGCCAGTACGAACGCCGCATCGCCATCACGGGCCGCGACACCGGCTGCACGACGCGCGAGTTCGGCGACTACGTGATCGAGACGGTCGCCGACCCCACGCTCGACGAGCGCTGGGCGGCCTACGTGGGCGCGAACTAACGCCGCTGCGGCGGCAAGCAACGGGAGAAGGAGGCGGGATGCGCAAGAAGGTAACGGTGGTCGGCGCGGGCAACGTCGGCGCCACCACAGCCCAGCGCTTGTACGAGCGGGGCTATATGGACGTGGTGCTCGTGGACGTGGTGGAGGGCATGCCCCAGGGCAAGGCGTTGGACATCCAGGAGTCGGGGCCGGTGCTGGGCGTGGACGCCTCCATCACGGGGACGAACGGCTACGACGAGTCGGCGGACTCCGACGTGGTGGTGGTTACGGCGGGCGTGGCGCGCAAGCCTGGCATGAGCCGCGACGACCTGCTGTTCACGAACATGCGCATCGTCGGCGCCGTCGTCCAGGAGGCGGTCAAGCGCTCGCCCGATGCGGTGCTGGTGGTCGTCTCCAACCCGTTGGACGCGATGGTGCAGCACGCCTACGGCGTCGCGGGCTTTCCCAAAGAGCGCGTCGTCGGCATGGCGGGCGTGCTGGACACGGCGCGCTTCCGCACCTTCCTGGCCGACGAACTGGGCGTGTCGGTGCGCGACGTGCAGGCCTACGTGCTGGGCGGCCACGGCGACCAGATGGTGCCGCTGGTGAAGCACACCACCGTCGGCGGCGTCTCCATCGGCGAGCTGCTGAGCGCGGAGCGCCTTGAGGCGGTCATCAAGCGCACGCAGGGAGGCGGCGGAGAGATCGTCGCGCTGCTGAAGACGGGTTCGGCCTTCTACGCGCCATCGGCGGCAACGGCGGAGATGGTGGACGCGATCCTGCTCGACCAGAAGCGGCAACTGCCCTGCGCGGCGCTGCTGGAGGGCGAGTACGGCATCGACGGCGTCTACATGGGCGTGCCGGTGATCCTCGGCGCGGGCGGTGTCGAGCGCGTGGTGGAACTGGAACTGACGGCGGCGGAGCGGGAGGCGCTCGACCGCTCGGCGGACGGCGTGCGGGAGCTGGTCGAGGCGATGGCCAACGCCCCGGCGGCGTAAGTGCCGCCGCAACGCATCATCCCGCTGGAGCCGGCCGGGGAGCAGGAGGCGCCGCCCTCGCTCACCGACGTGGTGATGGCGCTCCATCTCGAGGCGCTGCCCCACGACCTGCACGAAGTGGACGAGCGCGAGCCGCTGTTTGAGGCGGAGCCTCTGCGCGGCGCGGCGCGGGCGGCCTTCGGCCTGGGCTGCGCCGTGGGCGTCGAGTTCCCGGACAAGGTCGCGCCGTTGCTGCGCCAGACTCACGACGACGCGACGGAGATTCTGGACGAGTGCCGCGAGCCGCTGGCGGCGCAGGCGGCCCACGCGCGCGCGTCGGGCGAGGCGGTTACGGCGGACGCATTCCTCGAAGACCTGCTGAGCGCGGTGGAGGGAGACGAGGCGGTGGAGCGGGACGTGGCCTACAACGTGCTCAGCATCGCCTTCGAGTACGGGTGCATCCTGGCGGTTACGGAGCGCAGCGCGGCGCTCGTCGTGCGGAACGCGGAGAGCCGCACGCTGGCGGAGGCCGCCGCCGCGTTCGAGGCAGGCGATGCGGCGCAGCCCCCGCCCGCGCCCGAGCCGCTGCGCCCGCTCCGCGACTTCTCCCTCGAACTGGTCTCGGCCTACGAGACCGACTTCGGCACGCTGGGGTAGAGGGGAGGCGCTGGGGCGGCGAGGCCGCGACACATCGTCATTGACAACAGCTCCCTCGCGCCGCAACCATTAGCGCTAGGAGACCGTCCGATGCCCGCCGCCGCCCCACGCAACTTCGAATCCCGCACGCTCTATCACGGCGACAACCTGCCGTTCCTGCGCGGCATGAACTCCGGCACGGTGGACCTCATCGCCACCGACCCACCCTTCAACAAGAGCAAGGACTTCCACGCTACGCCCGATAGCCTTGCCCAGGGTGCGCGCTTCGAAGACCGCTGGTCGTGGGACAAGGATGTCCACGCCGAGTGGGTGGATGCCATCCAGGACGATTGGCCCGCCGCTTGGTTCGCCATTGACAATGCGCGCTTGGTCGCCGGAGACGATATGGGCGCATTCCTCTGCTGGCTCGGCGTGCGGCTGATGGAGATGCACCGCGTCCTCGCCGATCACGGCTCCATCTACCTGCACATCGACCACACCGCCCACGCCTACGTCAAAACCCTGATGGACGCCATCTTCGGGCGCAAGAATTTCCAAAACGAGATGGTCTGGTATTACTCTGGCGGAGGTGCATCGCGCTCACGGTGGGCACGAAAGCACGACACGCTGTTGTTCTATACGAAATCTACTAAATGGACGTTCAACGTAGATGACGTTAGGACTCCTCACAAATGGGTTGATGGGCAACTCCGAGCAGACGGCACGGAGCGCGACCCGAAGGGCAAGCTACCGGACGACGTTATCGAATTGCATGGTGTAATGCCATGGTCGAAAGAACGGTCAGGCTATCCCACGCAGAAGCCCCTCGCCCTCTACGAGCGCATCATCAAGGCGAGCAGTAACCCGGGCGATATGGTGCTCGACCCCTTCGCTGGCTGCGCCACCACGCCCGTAGCGGCGGAGCGGCTTGGCCGCGAGTGGGTGGGCATGGACATCTGGGACGGTGCGCACAAGATGGTGCTCGACCGCCTGCGGGACGAGAAGCTCGCCGTCCCGGACGCGGATTCCGATGCGCGAATCCGCGCCTCATCACCTTTGGCAGCGTTATCTACTCCACCACGCCGCCGGTGCGCACGGACGAGGGCAAGACCGCCGCGCCGACCCTTACCGTCAAGGTGCAGATACCTGAGCCGCCCGGCCCGAAGATGACCAACGCGCAGATGAAAGCGCAGCTGGTTGAGCGCAACGGCATCGTCTGTGCGGGCTGCGACCGCAGATTTGACGATGAGCGCTACTTACAACTCGACCACAATGCGCCGCGCTCGCAGGGCGGCTTGCACCACATCAGCAACCGTCTCCTCCTCTGCGGCCCCTGCAACCTCGCCAAGAGCAACACGCTGACGCTGGAGGGTCTGCGCCGCCACAACCGCGCGAACGGGTGGATGGCGAAGGCGTAAGCGCAATGCGGAGAAGAAGGAGACACATGAGGCAACCCCCAATTTCCGGATGGACGGTCGTTGGCGGCTTAGTCGGCGCCGCACTCGGCATTGGCATTGGCCTGCTGATTGCCCAGTACTTCATCAATCAGGGTACCTGGGAAGAAGAGGCTATCAGGTGGGGCCGCCTTATGATGGCGCTCTTTGGCATGGCCGTACTCGGCGGATTCGGCGCTGGATTGGGGGACAGGATAGGAAGAGTGATTGACCGCTTTCGCTGGTGATGTTCCATAGGGACAGGTTTCAAACCTGTCCCTACAAGGCAGCGCCCCCCGCCGCGTGCCCCGCTAGTGCGTGAGGAAGTCGAGGACGAGGCGGTTGAACTCGTCGCGGTGCTCGTACTGGACGAAGTGGCCCGCGCCGCGCCAGATGTGGACGCGCAGGTTTGGAATCTCGCCCATCGCGCGCAGCACGCCCTCCACCGGCACCATCCAGTCTTGACCGCCCCACAACAGCAGCGTCTCCGCCTTCAGGTTGGTGGCCTCGCGCTGGAGGTTGCTCATGTTGGCGCTGCCGCCGAAGCGGGCGGCTGCCTCGAGGTGGCCGGGGATGGTCGCGGCGGCGAAGCGGCGGTCGACCAGTTCCTTGCTCCGCAACGCGGGATTGGGGATGAAGTAGTCCATCATCCGCTGCATGCGCTCGTAGGTGGGCTCTTCGCGGAACTCCATCAGCGTCTTGATGCCTTCGGCGGGTGTGGGCGAGAGCATCAGCGGCAGGCCGGTGGAGGCATAGGAGGCTTGGAGGACGAGTTTGCCGATGCGGTCGGGATAGTCGAGGCCGAAGCGGACGCCGAAGGGGCCGCTGAAGGAGGAGCAGTAGAGGTGGGTCGTCTCGATGCCCAGGTGGTCGAGCAGGCCGCGCATCAGTCCGGCGAGGAAGCCGTCGACCGTCTTGCCCTCGGGCAGCGTCGCGGCCTTGTCGGAGCCGCCGTAGCCGGGCAGGTCGACCAACAGCATGCGGAAGTGCTTGGAGAGTTCGGGGACGTTGAACCGCGTGTTGTCCCACGCGTTGGCGCCGGGGCCGCCGCCGTGGAAGGTCATCAGGGCGGGGCCGGAGCCGACGTCGTTGTAGTGCAGTTCCACGCCGTCGATGGTCGCGTAGCGGTCGGAGTCTGCCTTGTCGAGGGTCACGCGGTCTCTCCTGCGGGCGGAGTCAGTCGGTAAGGAAGCGGATGACGAGGCGGTTCCACTCGTCGGCGCGCTCGTACTGCGGCCAGTGACCGCAGCCCGCGCCGAACAGGTGGAGGCGCGCGTTCGGCATCTCCCACATCGCGGCGAGGCCGCGGTCCATGGGCACGTCGCGGTCGGCGGCGCCCCAGATGATGAGCGTGGGCGCGCTGACGCGCTGGATGAAGTTGAGCAGCCCTTCCATCGGGCCGGAGATGTTGCCGCGCGCCTCCTGGTAGCCGGGCGCGTGCGCGGCGGCGTAGCGCAGTTCGATTGCCTCCTCGCGCAGCTCGGGGCGCGATATCTGTATCTCCATCACCTCGCGCAGGCGCTCCATCGTCGGCTCGCGCCCGAAGGCGGCGGTGTAGGCGGCGCCCTCTACGGGCATGGGATTGAAGAGGCTCTTGCCGAGGCCCGTGGGCGCGTCGACGACGATGCGCTCGACGCGTTCGGGGTGAAGCGCGGCGAGCTTGAGCACCGGCCCCGCGCCCGGCGAGCCGCCGTAGAAGTGGGCGCGCTCGATGCCGAGGGCGTCGAGGAAGTCGCGGAGCACCCGCGCGTAGAAGTCGAGGCGCGGCTCGTCGCTCTTGACCTGCTTGTCGGAGTCGCCCTGCGGCGGCAGGTTGACGAGCATGGTGCGGAAGCGCTGCGAGAGGGCTTCGAGGTTGCGGCGGTTCTGCCCCCACGCGGTCGCGCCGAAGGCGGTGGCGGCGACGCAGACCAGCGGCGGCCCCGCTCCTGCCTCGTGGTAGTGGATGCGCACGCCATTGGCGTCGGCGTAGCGGCTGGTGTTCTCGGCGGTAAGCGCCATCGCGCAACTGCGGCTAGTCGTTGGCGATGAAGTCCATGATGAGGCGGTTGAACTCGT
>JAPPFU010000077.1 GCA_028875085.1 Chloroflexota bacterium | reverse complement strand
GGCCATGCGAGGGCGAGGACGGCGACGTAGCGCGCGCTACGGCGGCCGTCCGGGGAGGCGGCCGTCTCGCTGAGGAGCAGGCGCGTGCGCGCCGCGTCGTCCAGGCCGGGGCCGCCGTAGCGCGCGGAGCGCACGCCAGGCCTGCCGTCGAGCGCGTCCACCTCGATGCCCGAATCGTCGGCGAGGGCGGCCATCCCGCTCGCCTGCGCGTAGGCGAGCGCCTTCAGCAGCGCGTTCTCCGCGTAGGTCGCGCCCGTCTCCTCCACGTGGAGGACAATGCCCGCCTCTGACGGCGCGGCCAGGTCTATGGGCGCGCCGCTCAGCAAACGGCGCAGCTCGGCTAGCTTGTGGTCGTTGCCGGTGGCGGCGAGCAGGCGGAGGCGCGTCACGCCGCCGAGCATATCACTGCCCCGCTGCCGGAGCGCCCGAACTTTATATGATTCATATAAAGACTATTGATACGATAAAAGAGATATGCTATGTTGCTCATAGGCGAAGGGCCGCGCCCCTGGCTAGCGGCGCGGCCAACGAGCAAGAGGAGGTGTTGCCATGATGCTCGAGCGCTGGGACCCATTCCGTGAGATGCGCCGGATGGAGGACAGGATGGACCGTCTGTGGCGCGGCCTCGCCTCCGGTGGCAGGCCCGAGGGGTGGAACATCCCGCTGGACGTGCTGCAAGCGGACGACGCAATCACGGTGCGGGCGTCCGTCCCCGGCGTGAAGCCGGAGGACATCAGCGTTGCCGTCGAGGACGGCGTGCTGACCATCAAGGGCGCTGTGTCGGAGGAGACGGAGCGCAAGGAGTCGGACTACCTGCTACGCGAGCGGCGCGTGGGTGCGTTTCACCGCGCCGTCCGGCTCCCGGACTACGTCGACGCGGAGAAGGCCGAGTCCACCTACGCCAACGGCGTGCTGGAGGTCGCCTTTCCCAAGGCGGAGGCCAAGCGCCCCCGCACCATCGACGTCAAGGTGGCCTCCGCCTAACTCCCCGCGCCGCCATCCCGCAGGCCCCGCTCCCGATTCGGGAGTGGGGCCTCCCTTTTAGCCATCGCACGAGGCCACGGGCGGCTTCTGGAGCGTGCCTAGTGCGCCCCCGACTCCCTCTCCGCCGCTTCGCGGGCGCGCTGCTGTCGCTCCTCCGTCCGCACCACGAACAGCAGGACGATGAGTAGTGTCGCCATCAAACTCAGGGAGCCGGGGATCCACATGATGACCCCCCCGATCTCCTGGTCCTCCAACGGCGTCAGCCCGTAGGCCTGCGTCAGCCCGTCGTAGAACTGATACCACGGCCGTGGCGAGTAGGTAAGGAATGCGCCCAGGATGAAGACGGGCACGGTGGTGAGGAAGACGAACGGCACGCGCGCGAGGTAGGAGAGGTTGGGGCGCAAGGGCACGGGGTCGATCACGTTCCACCACCACAACAGCGCCGTCCCCGCGAACGCCGCGTGCTCCAGCAGGTGGACGGCCTCGTTTCGCAGCGCAGCGTCGTAGGCGGGCGGCGCGTGCCATAGCAGCAGCGTCCCGACGTAGAGCGGCCAGGCGATCAGCGGGTGGGCAACGAAGCGCAGCGGCCTCCGCACCCACACCGACCGAATCGCAGGGCCAACCACCTCGCGCCGCAGGTCGCGCGGCATCCCCCGCAGTACGGGGATGAAGGGCGCTCCCAGCAACAGCATCGGCGGCGCGACGATGACCAGCAGGAAGTGCTGCACCATGTGGACGAAGAACAGTTCGCCCGCGATGTGGTCGATGGGGGAGACAAGCGCCGCGAGGACGACGAGCAGGCCACCGTAGTAGACGGCCACCCGCTGCCACGGGTGGCGCTTGCGCTTGGAGCCTGGGCTCAGGGCGATGCCGCGCCCGTACAACACGGCGGCGACGGCTACGAGAGTCAGCGCGATGGGGTCGAACGACCAAGCGCTCAGACTGCCGCCGCTCGTGTGAAGCGCAATCACCGGCTAGTTCCGATGGGGCGGCCCGCGAGCAACGCGTCCGCTAGCGCGTCAGGTTCGAGAAGAGCGCCATCAACGCCACCATGATGGAAATCATGATGATGAAGGGAAAGAAGAAGAAGGCGGAGAATCGCCAGTTGTCGAACTTCAGGTGCATGTAGTAGCCGACTACCAGGATGAACTTCAGCGCGGACAGCATCAGGATGATGCCCGTCATCGTCGCCGAGTCCATGTTCCCGTAGAAGATCAGGAACTCGATCAGCGTAACGACGCACAGCACCACGGCGATCTGGATGTAGCGCCTCGGCGAGGGGTGCTTCTCCGCGTGCTCCTCGTGGTGGAGGTCGTGCTGCGCGGCCATACGGCTAGCCCCCCAGCCCCGCCAGGGCGTGGGCGCCATTCAAGACGCGCTCCTCCACGCCGTAGGCGCCCACCAGGTAGATGACGCCGAAGATGACGATCCACACGATGTCGACGAAGTGCCAGTACAGCCCCGCTATCTCCACGTCGAGGCTGTTCTCCTGCTTCACCTTGCCCCGGAAGGAGGCGAAGAGGAGCGACCAGAGCCAGATGACGCCGACCGTAACGTGCGCGCCGTGGAATCCGGTCAGCGTGAGGAAGGTGCTGCCGAACAGGTTCGTGCGCGGCGTCAGCCCGTATTTGTGGGCGAACTCCGTGAACTCGAACATCTGGAAGCCGATGAAGACCATTCCCAGCAGCGCCGTCATCGCCGTCCAGAAGCGGAACATCCCCATCTTGCCCTGCTGGATGCCCGCCAGCGCCAGCACCATCGCCAGGCTGGACATCAGCAACACGAAGGTGCTGATGGTCGTCACGGGGATGTTGAAGACGTTCTCGATGGGGCCTTGGATGCTCTCCGTGCGGTAGATCAGGTGCGTGGCAATCAGCGGCCCGAAGAACATCGCGTCGGAGCCGAGGAAGGCCCACATCAGGAGCTTCCGGTTGTTCAGGCCGGTCGAGGTGGCGTGCTCGGCCTCTGGCGAGCGGACGATGTACTGCATGCTAGTGGTGCGCCGCCGCTCCTTCCGCCACTTCCGCCGCTACGGGCGGCTCGAACACCCAGCGGTAGACCGAGATGAGCGCCAGCGCCCCGCTCGCCGCCCCCATCGTCAGCCCCGCGATTGCGTGCGCCTGCCACACGAGCAGGCTGCCCGCCACCAGCGTAACGCCCAGCGCCAGCAGCAACGGCCAGTAGGAGGGCGAGGGCATGTGGATGGAGGATTCGTCCACGTAGGGCAGGGGCGGCGGCTCCACGGCGTTGGCCTCCTCGTCCCACAGCGGGTGCTGGCTCCTGACCGTGGGCACGACGGCGAAGTTGTAGTGGTGCGGGGGCGACTCCATCGACCACTCCAGGGTGGCCGCGCCCCAAGGGTTCGCGCCCGCCGGCTGTCCGACCCGCGCGCTGCGCACCATGTTGTAGAGGAAGACGGCGATGGAGGCGGCTATCACGAACGCGCCGATGGTCACGGCCATGTTCGTCCCGCTCCACCCCATATCCGGCGCGTAGGTGTAGATGCGGCGCGGCATTCCCAGTACGCCGAGGAAGTGCATCGGGAAGAAGGTGAGGTTGAACCCCACGAACATGATGGCGAAGTGAACCTTCCCGATGCTCTCGCTCATCATCCGCCCGGTAATCTTCGGGAACCAGTAGTAGGTCGCGGCGGTCAGACCGAAGATCGACCCGCCGAACAGCACGTAGTGGAAGTGCGCCACGACGAAGTAGGTGTCTTGGTGCTGCAGGTCTACCGGCACCACGGCGTGCATCACGCCGCTCAACCCCCCAAGCATGAAGAGCGAGATGAACCCCAAGGCGAACAGCATCGGCGTCTTGAACTGGATGGAGCCGCCGTACATCGTCGCCAGCCAGTTGAAGACCTTGACGCCTGTGGGCACTGCAATCGCCATCGTCGCCACCGCGAAGGCGCTCGTCGCCCAGCGCCCCATTCCCACGGTGAACATGTGGTGCGCCCAGACCCCAAAGCCAAGAAAGGCGATGACGGCTCCCGCGAGGACGATGGTCACGTAGCCGAACAGCGGCTTGCGCGAGAAGGTCGGCAGGATGTCCGACACGATGCCCATCGACGGCAAAATCAGGATGTACACCTCTGGATGGCCGAACACCCAGAACAGGTGCTGCCACAGCAGGGGGTCGGCCCCGGCCGTGATGTCGTAGAAGTTCGTCCCGAACATCCGGTCGAACAGCAGCAGCGTGATGGCGACGGTGATGACCGGGAAGGCGAAGATGATGAGGAAGGAGACGATGAGGGTCATCCAGGTGAAGATGGGCATGCGCATCAGCGTCATCCCCGGTGCCCGCATGTTGATGATGGTGATGACGAAGTTGAACCCCGCCGCCAGCGTTCCCACACCCATCACCTGCAAGCCCAGGATCCAGTAGTCCACCGAGCTGCTGGCGGAGAAGGTGCTCCCCGTGAGCGGCGCGTAGGCGAACCACCCCATGTCCGGCGCGGAGCCGGTGAAGAAGGAAAAGTTCATCAGAATGGAGCCGAAGAGGAACAGCCAGTAGGAGAGGGCGTTCAGCCTGGGGAACGCCACGTCGCGCGCGCCGATCTGTAGCGGCACCAGGAAGTTGAAGAATGCGGCACCCGCCGGCATCACCACCATGAAGATCATCGTGGTGCCGTGCATGGTGAACATCTGGTTGAACGTGGCCGCGCTCACCACGTTCAGGTCGGCCTGCGCCAGTTGGAGGCGCATCACCAGCGCCTCCACGCCGCCCAGGATGAAGAAGGCGAACGCCGACAGGCCGTAGAGCACGCCGATCTTCTTGTGGTCGACGGTCGTGATCCACGCCCACGCCCCGGTGGGGTCGAGCGGCCGCCGCAGTATCGCGATGTTCGTTGCCATTCCCTATCGTTCCCTGCCCCTCAAGCCCCGCGAGGGGCACAGGGGCGGTCTCGCTCCTCCAAGCCTACTCGATAGTCATGCTTCGCAGGTAGGCGGCGACGGCCTCCACCTCCGCCGGAGACAGCGTGTCGTCGAAACGCGGCATCGCCTGCTTTCCGTTGCCCAGGTCCGCCAGCGCCGTCGGCTGCCCCTCTGGCACCGGCTTGAGGGCGGTCACGTTCGTGATCCACGCCGTCAGGTTCTCCTCCGTATTGTCCAGAAAGCCTGCGCCGATAGTCAGCCTGCTGCCGAAGCGCGAAAGGTCCGGCCCGATGCGCCCCGCCGCGACCGTTCCCGCCACCGCGTGGCAGGAGGAGCAGTTCTGGATGAACAGCGACTGCCCGCTGGCCAGGAACGAACCCTCCTCAGGCGGGGTCGGCGGGGTGTTCATGCCCTCCACCCACCGCTCGAAGTCGCCCAGCGATTCCACCACCACGCGGAAGCGCATCAGCGCGTGGGCCAGGCCGCAGAACTCGGCGCACTGCCCCATGTACACGCCCACCTCGCTGGCGGTGAAGGGTTCCAAGTGGTTCGTCCGCCCGGGGATGGAGTCGATCTTCCCGATGAGTTGAGGAACCC
>JAPPFU010000158.1 GCA_028875085.1 Chloroflexota bacterium | reverse complement strand
GATGGAGGCCGTCCCCGGCGTCGGGCCCATCGCCGCCGCCGCCATCCGCAGCCACTTCGACGTCGAGGCCAACCGCGCCATCGTCGAAGCGCTCGGGAAGGCGGGCGTCGTCCTGGAGAGCGAACAAGCGGCGGAGGCGGAAGGGCCGCGCCCGTTGGACGGCATGCGCCTGGTGGTTACAGGCCGCCTCGAACACTTCACGCGCTCCGAGATACAGGACTACATCAAGCGGCTCGGCGGGCAGGTGAGCGGCAGTGTCTCCAAGCGCACCGACTTCGTGGTGGTGGGAGAGGACGCAGGGTCGAAGCTGGACGACGCCCAGCGCCTTGAGGTCGAGGTGCTGGACGAAGAGGCGTTCGTGTCGCGCTACGGGACACCCGCCTGATGTGGGCACGTTTGCGCAACCGCCGCCTCCAATCGCGCGCGGAGCGCTGGGTGGTGCTCGGCCTGGGCAATCCCGGCGCCCAGTACGAGGGCACGCGCCACAATATGGGCTTCCGCTGCGTAGACCTGCTCGCCAAGGAGTGCGGCGTCAATCTCAACGAGCGGCGGAAACTGGCGGTGCTGGGACTGGGGCGCGTCGCGGGAAAGGAGGCGGCGCTCGCCAAGCCCCGCACCTACGTCAACCGCAGCGGCGAGGCGGCGGCCTACCTGCGCCAACGCTTCGGCGCGCCCCTATCGCACATCCTCGTCGTGCTCGACGATATGGACCTGCCCCTCGGACGCCTGCGCATCCGCCACGGAGGAGGCTCCGGCGGCCACAACGGCCTGAACTCCATCAACAAATCGCTGGAGAGCCAGGACTATCCACGCTTGCGCATCGGCGTCGGGCGGCCCGAGGCCGATGCGATAGCCCACGTCCTGGGCGGCTTCACTGCCGCCGAGCAGGAGGCGGCGGACGCGGCGCTCGCGCAAGCGGTGGAGGCAGTGAAAGCCATCATCGCCTCCGGTGTCGACGCCGCAATGAACGAATACAACTGATGGCCGACCGCAGCCGCGCGCTCTTGGCGTCGACCGCCGCGCTCGCCCTAGCGCTCGCCGCCGCCTGCGCGCCCCATCCAACGCTGCCCGCGCTCACTTCCGAGCCCACGCCGACTCTCGCGGCCATTGCCGCCGATATCTCCAAGCCGCCCGCCGCCGACCACTTCGACCTCGTCCGCCGCTACTTGGGCGTCGAAGCCGACCCGCTGCCGCCGGAGCGTCTGTACCGCGACGAGGCGCTCGGGCGGCACGAGACCTTCACGCTCCTCGACGTGGTCGCCATGGAGCCATACCAAGTCCGCGCCACGCTGCGGTCGGTGGGCGAGCACGCCTTTTGGTACGTTGAGGATGGGTTGGACGTGGAAGACGACGCTCTCGCCCGTGCCGCCGAACGCTACGACGAGACGATTCACCCCGGCGTCTTCCGCCTGACCGCGCCGGACCAGTCGTTCCCGGGGCGGTTAACCATCGTGGCCGCGCGTCTGCGCGGTGGGGTAGGCGGCTACGTTACCGGGTTGAACGCGCTGCCGACGACGGTCTATCCCCACAGCAACGAACGTGCCATGCTGGTGATGAACCTCGGCGCGCCCATCGACGGCGCCCAGTTCGCCGGCACGCTGGCGCATGAACTTCAGCACGCCGTCCACGGCCTTGCCGACGATACGGAGGAGGGATGGCTGAACGAGGGTCTGTCGGAGTACTCCGTCCGCGCGTTGAATCTCCGCGCCTTCCCCTTTTCCCCTTACCTAGATAGCTCCGAGGTTTCCCTGACCGATTGGCCGCTGACGCTCTCAGGCGCGGCGCCCAACTACGCCGCCGCGTCGCTCTTCTTCACCTACCTTGCGTCCCGTCTCGGCGGCGACGCGCCCCTCGCCGGGCTATCCGCCGATCAGCGCGACGGCGTCGAGTCGGTCGACGCACTCATCCGCCGCGAACTCCCCGGCACGGGCTTCGACGACCTCTTCGGTGACTGGATCGCGTCCAACGTAGCCGAAGCCGCCGAGGGCAGGTTCGCTAACCCCTTCGCCGCGCGCAACGCCTACGTGGAACGCTGGCTCGATGGGCCGGGCGAGGCGACGGGACGCGCGCCGCAGTTCGGCGCGTGGTACTTGGGCGTGGACGCGCCCCAGCCACTCGATGTCGTCTTCGAGGGACGCACGCGCACGCCCATCATCCCGGAGCCGCCGCCGGAGGGCGACTTCTGCTGGTGGGGCAACGCGGCCGACGGCGCAAGCGCGCGCCTGACCCGCGAGTTCGACCTCACGGGCCTGGCACGCGCGACGCTGCACTTCTCGCACTGGCATGAGATCGAGGAGGGGTGGGACTACGCCTACGTATCCGCCTCGCGCGACGGCGAACACTGGGAGGCGCTTCCCGCAACGGGGGCGACGGCGCGGAATCCGCTCGGCATCGCCCTCGGCCCGGCCTACACGGGCGCGTCGGGCGGCTGGACGGAAGCCGAGGCGTCCCTTGACGACTACGCGGGAGAGAAGGCGCTCGTGCGCTTCGAGTACGTAACCGACGAGTCCACCCACGGCGCAGGCTGGTGCATCGACGCCATCGAACTGGCGGAGATAGGATTCGCCGACGGCGCGGAGGACAACCTCGGCGGTTGGACGGCGGAGGGGTTTGTGCGCATCTCTCAGGGCGGCGTGGCGCAGCCCTATGTCCTCCGCGTTGTGTCGGGCCAAGGCGCAGGCCTTGAAGTGCGGGAGATCGAGGTGGACGCCGACGGGCGCGCCGCCTTCCGCGTCGAGGGGCGGACAATCATCGCCGTCTCCGGCCTCGCCCGCCACACGCGCCAGCCCGCCGAATTCACCCTGCGCCTCACTGCGCTCCCCGATGCGCCGACGTAGTGGCGCGTTTGCCTTGCCTATCGCGTTGTAGGGGCAGGTTTGAAACCTGCCCCTAAGGCCAACGGGCGGGGGAGCGCGAGTAGAATGCGCGCGGCCAGTCTAGGCCGCAGAGCAGGGGAGGGCGCCATCGACCGCATTACGCCGAACCGGTGGTTGTGGGGCGCGGGCGTCGGCGTCGCCGTCCTGGCGCTCGCCGCCGTTATCGTGGCGCTCACCGTTAACCGCGGCGTAGACGCGCTCGACCCCGACACGCCCGAGGGCGTCGTGCAGCGCTACCTCCAGGCCATAGCAGGTGGCGAATACGAGGACGCCTACGGCTTCCTCAGCGATGAGGCGCAGGCCGACTGCGCCGCCGACGGCTTCATCGAATCGCTCGATCGGCGCGGCTACTACCGCGAGATACGATTCAGCGCGCGGCTGACCGACGTGCGCATGCGGGGCGACTCGGCGACCGTGCGGGTGCGGATCGAAGAGCGCTACGAGCGCGGCGGGCTGGCATACGCGCCGCTCTACGAGCCGCGCTCCGGCTACGTGGAGCCGTACCGCCTCGACCGGACGGACGCGGGCTGGCGCCTCGCCGAGCCGGGCTATCCCGTCTGGTCGTGCCCATCGCCGCCCGAGCCCAAGCCCATCCGTGAGGTCGAGGCGTAGGAGAGAACGAACGTGGAGGGTCTCCAGGTCTTCTTCGCGCTGCTGGGCCTGCTGCCGCTGCTGGCGCTGGCGGGCATCGTCGTCGGCGTTGCCGCGCTCCTGCGGCGGCGCGAAGGCGGCGAGGGGCTCAGCGCCGCCGCCGTGCGCCAATTCTTCTTCTACGGCGTCGCGTTCGTCGCCCTGTTCGTCGCGGGCGGCGGCGTCCACGCGTTGCTGGCGGCGCTCCTGCCCGGCGGCGACCTGCTCGTGGACGACCCGGCGCCCACGGCCATCGCCCTCGCCGCCGTCATCACCGGCGCGCCCGTCTGGCTCCTCTTCCGGCGGCTGGCAGCGCGGAGCGCCAGGGAGCACCCGGGCGAGGCGTGGTCGTCCAGCCTCTATCTCTACGGTGTCCTAACCGTCAGCGCGGCTCTGTTCGCCGGGTTCGCCATCGCACTTTTCGAGGCGCTGCTCGACCTCGACGCCCGCCCCGAGCATATCGGCGGCGTAGTCGCGTGGGGCGCGGTGTGGGGCTACCACTGGCGCGTCCACGCCGCGCAGGAGGCCCCAGACGAGCGCGACGAATGGCCGATGGCGCAGCGCCGCCTCTACCTCTATGCCGGAGCGGGCGGTGGCCTTGCCGTGATGCTCGCGGGCGCCGGGGTCCTGCTTGCGGCCATTCTCGACGCGGCATACGGGGCGCTTTTCACGACGACCATCGCCGGGGGCGCGGGCGCCTTCAACGCTGAGAGCCTGCGCATCGGCGCGTCGCTCGCCCTCGTCGGCGCGCCCGCGTGGTGGTGGCACTGGCTGCGGGCGGCGAGAGACGACGAGCGTTCGTGGATACGCCAATGGTTGGTGTATGGCCTGGGCGTGTTCGGAGGCACGGCCACGGCGGTCGCCTTCGCGGGGTTGCTGCTTGGCCGCGCGCTCTACTGGGCGTTGGAGCCGCAATCGCGCGGCGTCGCGCAGGAGTTGGAGGTCGCGCCCGTGGCCGTCGCTGGACTGGCGGCAAGCGTTGCCGCGTGGGGCTATCACGCGTGGGTCGCCCGCAACGAGGAGGGTCTCGGCCCCGGCACGCAGGGCATGCGCGCCTACCGCTACCTGATGGCCGCCGTCGGCCTGGGAACGCTGGCCGTCGGAACGGTCTACCTGCTCGCCGCGCTGATCGGGCTAGCTGCCCCGTCGGGGAGGCTTGTCTTGCCGGATGTCCGCTGGTGGTCCGGCGAGATGTCCGTAGCGCTGGCCGCGTTGCTCGTGGGCGGCCCGCTGTGGGCCTACCAATGGCGGCGCTTGCAGCGCCAAGCGGAAAGCAACGAAGAGCGCCGCTCACTGCCACGCCGCCTTACGATTTTCACTGTCTTCGGCGCGTCCGTGCTCAGCGCGATGGGCGCGTTCATCGCGCTGCTCTCTATGCTGCTGCTGCGCCTCTTCGAGGGCGAGCTCACCGCCTACGTCTTCCAGGACGTGCGCTGGGCCGTTGCCGTGCTGCTAACGGCGGGCGCCGTCGGCGGCTACTACGCCGTCGTCCTTCGCGAAGACCGCGCCGCCGCGCCCGAGCGCCCCGCGAGCGCCGAACTCACCCGCAAGCGCGTTATGCTCGTCGCGGGAGCGAACGCGCGCGCGCTAGCGGACGACCTGCGCGACCGAACCGGTTGGCGCATAACGCTATTGGAGCGCACCGACACTTCCCCCGCGCCGGACGTGGAGGCGGACTCGCTCATCGAGCGCGTCGCCGCCGCGCTGGAGACAGACGTGCTCGTCGTGCTAGGCGAGGCGGGCGCGGAGGTCATCTCTTACCGCCAAGCGTGAGGCGTCCATATGCAGTGCGGTAGGGCGGCGCGCGTCCCGCCCGATTCCCGTAGGGACAGGTTTCAAACCTGTCCTTCCGGCGCAACGCAAAGGCGCGCGAGCGGGGGTTCGGCGCCGCGGGCGGTTGTGGGGCGCGTTGCGCGCCCGTACCATTACGAGGCAGGAGGCTTGCTCGCCTAAAG
>JAPPFU010000120.1 GCA_028875085.1 Chloroflexota bacterium | reverse complement strand
ACCTTGAACAGAGGCGAGACCATGAGGCCATCTACGGAGTACCGAAGAAAGACTTGGGAGATGTGGGACCCTCGGTGGTGTCCATCAACGGTGTAGTTGCCTCCCTTGGCATCACAGAGTTCATGCTTATGGCAAGCGGTGTCCGGACACCCAATGGAGTTCTGCGGTACCACGGCCAGAGGGGCAACGTAAGTGTCGTGACAGATGACCTTGATCCGACCTGCTACCACTGCTCGGCCATAAGGGGTAGAGGAGCCGCGGCGGATGTCGAGCGATACCTCCTGCCGGCCCCAGGCGATTCGGCGCCTGTGCGTCGAACCCCGGTCGAGTCCGAAGGCATCTAACCCAAGGAGTAACGCGGTATGGCGAAGAAGAAAGAACAGGCAGGATCCTCGCAGATCAGCTTCGGCGACGTGGCCAAGCTGATCCGCTGGGTCATGGACATGCACTTGGACTTCATCGAAGCAGTCGCTTCCGATCCCCAGGCCTTCGCGCTAGGCGCCCCCGGCTTGGACGAGGCGCTGGAACGCTGGCGTAACCCGAGGGTGCGCAAAGGCAGAGAAGAGGCCGACACGATGCTGCTGACCCTCACGCAGGAGGTAGTGTTGGAGTGGTGGCGAGGCTTTCCTCAGTGCGATCTGCTTACCAGCCTCGTTAGGCGCGCCAAGCGGCGAAGGGCGAAATGCGGCACGCCCAACCAAAGGCGCCTGCCCGACCAAAAAGAGGGCAGGCAGATTGCCAGGCCGATACTGGGCGGCGTCGTGAAGAAGAGCCAGTTCAGCTTCAGTCAGGAAGCCGAAGCCGTCGCGGCAAGGCTAGCGGAGCACCACATGCCTCCCTTCACCGAATGCTCCTCCGCCACATTGAGCGATTATGTCAGGCGGTCATCGGGCAACCGGACCTACTTCGACGCCCTCGAGTTCAGCTTCGAGGAGTTCAACCGCCGGGGCATGCCCATCCCTTGCGAAATTGCGGAGTGGCGGCAGCAAATCGCCGCCGGTGAGCGCCAGCCTCCTTCCATGAAGCGGATCTCCAGAGGCCGGCAACGCATTGCCATCCACCCCGTGCGCGACCTCCAGATCCAGCTTGTCATCAAGCTCCTGGACAGGCTTGGGATACCGCCGAGGGGGAGGGACTTCTCCGGCTGCCGCATCGCGGCCGAGATTGTGGGTGTCTCAGAAGACACCGCCGAGCGCATCTGGAAACACCGCATCTGGACGCCGCACTTCGCGCCCATACTGCGGGAGCACTCCAAGGCCATCGCTCAACGCACCGGCCCGTTCCACTCTTCACCAGCCTCCGAGCACTGAGCCGAACGCCGCTCACGCACTGTTGATGTTCGTCCGGGCGCAACGCTGCCCGTGGTCAGTCCGCTCCCCGCCATACCCAACGCGGATGCTGGAGACGCTTTCAAGCGCGCGCAGTCCAACCGGCCTTCAGACATTCCCATCATCTGATTTAGTTACCCACACGTGGCGAACCTACCGCTCAAGAATGGCGCCACCTGGGCGTCGCGACGCCCTCGAACCGAGCAGGCAGGTGGTGACTATGAGCCAATGGACTGAAGCGCAGGCCGCTCCCGATGCAGCAGAGGTCATAGGTGAACGGTTCCTCAGACGGCGGCAGGTCGAAGAGATCACAGGATTGAGCCGGTCGTCGATCTATCGGCTCATAGAGGGCGGGCAGTTCCCGCGCCCCGTGAGGGTTGGCCCCAATGCCGTCAGATGGCCGTCAAGCGCCATCGCGGACTGGATGCGCTCACGGCCGCTAGCGGGCAACTAGGGTGCCTGGCCGCACCTGTTCGTGGAGCGGGTGGCCACTGGCACTCCCGATGCCGTTGCGCCTACCCGCTCAGATAGTCCGCGCGCTGCCGCATCGACTGGCATCCGCTGTCAGGTCTGCTGCTTGTCGCCCCTAGCCGGTGCGCTTGAAATCGTCGAGGGTCATGCCGAGGGGATAACCCCCAAGAGGGGCGATGCTAGACAACGCCTCCTAGGAACCGGCCCCATTCTTCCATCAGCGTGCGGCGCAGCTCGAAGAGGTCGGAACGGAAGTAGGCCGCCTCGGTCGCATTGCCCACTTCGTGCGCCAGCGACCTCTCCACCACATCGTGCCGTGCGTTGGTCTGCACCGCCGCCCACACTCTGAAGCAGGAGCGCATGCCAAGCGGAACGAAGTCGAGGCCCAACCGGCGTAGCACCTGAGTGAACGCCATGTCTGACAGGGTTGCACCGCTTTGGGCTGCGGGAAAGACGATGCCCCCGTCATTGCTCACGCGGCGGGCTTCCTCCAGGACCGCAAGAGCCCTCGGCGATAGCGGAACGCGGTGGGGGCGGCCTGCCTTCATCCTCTCCGCCGGAATCGTCCACACGGCCTCCCGCAAGTCCACTTCATCCCACGCCATCCCACGCACCTCGCCGGAACGGCAGGCGGTGAGCGCCAAGAGCTCAAACGCCAACTTCACCGGCCCGTTCGCAGTCGACGCCCGAACGGCCTGGAGCGCCGCAGGCAGTTGCCGGTAGGGCAACGCGCGGTGGTGGCGCTTGATGCGAGGCTGCTTGGCCAGCGCGGCGTTGATGGCATCGCCTGCCGGGTTGAAGTCGATGTAGTCCAACGCGGCCGCCCGATCCATGACGGCGCGGATGCGCTGCCGCACGCGGCGCGCCGTCTCCGGCTTGGCGGTCCAGATGGGCGATAGCACATCGAAGACGTGCCTGCGCGTGATCTGATTCACTTCGAGGGTGCCCAGGAGCGGGAATGCGTAGGTCTCAAGCGTGGAGCGCCACTGCGCTCCATGCTTGGCGTTCCGCCACGAGCCGAGATGCTCGGCGATGTGCCGGCGCGCCAACGCCTCAAAGGTTGGGACCGATGAGGGCATTGCCTCGGCCTGCTTCGCCTTGAGCGGGTTGCCGCCGGACTTCGCCACAGCGAGGTTGTCTTGCGCGATGCTGCGGGCCTGGGCGAGCGACACTGCCGGATAGGGCCCCAGTCCGAGGTCCTTGCGGCTTCCCTCGACGGTGAGCCGCTGCACCCAGGTCTTCCTTCCCGACGGCCACACCATCAGGTAGAGGGTCTGCCCAACGGGGTGCCGCCCCGGCGCCTTTACGTTACGAACTGCTACCGCTGTGTCCAACCGGGCGCCCATCGCGCTGCCTCCCTTGCCCGTTCTATCCCACATTTTATACCACGCCATGTGTGGGATGGCAAGGGAATCAATGGTGTGCGCTAGGACGCCATGAGGCACGGCTTGAAGTCAGTGAAGCAGTCTAACAAGACGCTAGGAGGATTGATAGAGACCGTGCGGGAAGGCCTGATATCGTATGGGGTGGCGGAGGGAGTGGGATTCGAACCCACGATGTCCTCGGGGACATAGCGGTTTTCAAGACCGCCGCAATAGACCACTCTGCCATCCCTCCGAAGGCGCAGACCCGCCCGCCTCAGTCTAGCCTGTCCGGCTTTAGATGCGTACCTACTCCTCCCCACCCCACCCACCCCCAAGAAGATAGGAAAAGCCTTTTTGTGGGGGATACCCCCACGCCCCCAGCCGAGGGGCTGGCCGCCCCTCGGCACACCCCGCTGGAATCGAAGCAAGGCCCCCGCTTGCGCGGGGGAGCCGGTGGAGAAGCGTGGGAGTGGGGTGGTTCGGCAGGGGCGCCGATGCGGCGGCTTTACCCGCCGCTAGAAGGAAGCGCCTCTTCCAGCAGGTGCCCGTACTCGAAGAGGCACCCGAGAACGCCCTCCGGAGGGGCCACGGCCAGCCCGGCGAAGAACTCCGCGATGGCCTCGGGGGTTGCGTTCTCTTCGAGGCAGTCGACCAGCGGTTGTAGGGAAGGGTTCGCCGCGGCCAGCGCTTGGAGTTGCTCCAAGGTGAAGGCGTCGCCCGGGGGACCGTCCGGCGCATCTCCAAAACCGCAGTCGGCGAATACCTGGATCATCTCCGGCGAGATCGCAGGAAACGCCCCGTCCGCGGCTCCGAACACGCGCGCCAACTCCTCGACGCTCACCCGCTCGGTCGCGCATCGGAGCGCGGACGGGTTGAAGTCCTCGAAGTCCTCTGGTTGTTCGGCAAGCGCCTCTGCCTCCTCGTCCGTGAGGCATAGGATGAAGTTGAGAGTCAAGGCGATCGACTCGGCGTCGCTGTTCGACTCTGCTGCGAAAAGGGCGCTCGCGCCGCCATCGGCGCCGAGGAGGAGGCGCCGGACGCAATCCTCGCTTTGGGCGCTCAGCCCTCCCGCCTGCGCCGATACGACGGCGACCGCCAGCTCCATCGCCGTCTCCTCCTCAAGGCACTCGTAGGGGAGCGCAGCGTCTCCCGCGCTGCCGCCGACGATGGGATCGTCAAGCAATCGCTGGAAGTCCGCTTCGCCCAAGCGTTCGCGAATGCAGTCAACCTCGGCGTCGGTCAGGAGGTCGATGACGTCGCGCCCCAGCGTGTCCGCGTTCACCTCGAATGCGGGCGGAGCCGCCGGGGTCGGCGTAGCGGTTGGGGCGGGCGTCGGGGTCGGCTCCGGCGTGGCCGTCGGAGTTGGCGTCGGGTCGCTACCGCAGGCGACCGCGAGCATGACGGTCAGCGTCGCTAGGAGGAGCAGGAGTCCGCGCATAGCGTGAGTATCCCACAGCGCGCCGGGTCGCCATAGGCCATAGAGCGGCGCGTTTGCGCCAATCGACGGCGCGCTTTTCTACAGGTCGAAGGCGCCGAGCAGCGTCGCTACGTCCTTGCCTTCGCCTCGGTCGGCGATGGCGGCGACGCGCGCCTCGAACGCGGGGCGGGTCGTGTCGTGATAGACGATGCCCAGCGGCACGCCGCCGCGCTCGACGACGCGCTGCGCTTGGGCGCGGTCGGTGGGGTCGTGGTCGTCCGGCAGCGCCCACGCCAGCGGCTCGACGCCCTGGGCGGGGTTGCCCTTGAGCTGGGCGTAGGTGTCGTTGTAGGTCGTGCAGGGCGAGGCAACGTGGACAATGGAGAAGCCCGGATGCTCCATGCCCTGGAGGATGTAGGAGGCGAGGTCGCGGGGCTTGGACGAGTAGCCGGAGGCGACGTAGCTGACGCCGAGCGCCATGTAGAGCTCGAGCGGATTGACCGCCGCCTCCATCTTGCCGTAGGGCGTGGAGCTGGTTACGGCCTCCGCCTCGGTGGTGGGCGAGGACTGCCCCTTCGTCAGGCCGTAGACGCCGTTGTCCATCACCACCGTCGTAACGTTGAGGTTGCGGGCGGCTTGGGGCGCGATGTGCTCCATGCCGATGCTGAGGAAGTCGCCGTCGCCCGCCACCACTACGACGTTCAGGTCGGGGTTGCCCATCTTCTCGCCGAGGGAGATGGGCAGCGCGCGCCCGTGGATGCCGTGGAAGCCGAAGGGCTGCTCGCCCTCGAGCAGATGGACGAGGTTGCCGGAGCAGCCGATGCCGGCGACGACGACGTTGTTGGCCATGGGCGTCTCGTACTTCACCATGTAGTCCTGCAT
>JAPPFU010000119.1 GCA_028875085.1 Chloroflexota bacterium | reverse complement strand
GCCTTGGAGAGGTCGATGAACTCCTCGTCGTAGACGAACTCGTCCCAGTGGCTCGCTCCTTCCATAACCCAAAAGCGGTGGCCGCTCTTGCCGTCGTGGAGGAACTGGCGGACGTAGGAGACGTAGGGCGCGACGCCGGTGACGGTGCCGACGAGCACGTGGTCGGTGTAGCGCTCGTCCAGCGTGAAGATGCCTTTGGGGCGGGGGCGCATCGACACGATGTCGCCGACGTGCTGCGCGTAGAGCAAGGGCGTCAGCTTGCCGCCGTGTTCGGGGAGGACGTGCTCGATGAAGAGTTCGATCTCCGCCTCGTAGGGAGCGGAGGCGATGGAGTAGGGGCGCTCGATGTTCTGGCAGCCGATGGTGATGTACTGCCCCGGCTTGAAGACGAAGGGCACGGAGGGTTCGATCCAGATCTTGAACAGGTCCTCGGTGTAGTCCTGGCGCCGAACGATCTTCGCCGTCGGCAGCTTCTGGAGCCGGGGGTCGGTGTGGCCGGTAACGGCTGCGTTGGACGTGGTCAAGAGGCTGCCTCCTCGTGTTCGGCTGGCTCGATGCGCGTGGGAAGCACGGCCAGCCTGGGCGCGTGGTTCATCGGGTCGGGGTGTTCGGATGCGTCGAGCGCCGCCGCGTACTCCCCGAACAGCGTCGTTGTTGAGGCTACGCCCTCCAGGGCGTCGGGCGCTACGCGCACCCGTCCCACGAGCGCCGCGCCCTGAGCGGTTACGGCGCGCGCCGCTTGGCCGTCGGCCAGCCCGGCGCGCGCGGCGTCGGCGGGATGGAGCGTCAACTCCTCTTCACGCGCTACCTGGTTGAGGCCGCCGTTCCTCCGGATGCTCACCTCGCGCTCGGGCTGGGCGAGCACCCTGCCCTGCGCGAGCAGCAGCGGGAAGCGCCCGCCTTGCGATTCGGGAGAATCGGCGCCGTGACGGGGGCGCGGCCTCCACTCGGCGGGCGCGAGTTGCGCGCGGCCCTCGGGCGCGAAGTGAGGCGTTCCCGGGTGGCCGGGCGCGGGGCACGGCCATTGGATGCCCATAGCGACGACGTTGGAGTAGAGCACCTGCGTAGGGAGCGGGTTGTCGTTGGAGGGCTTCAGCGTGGGGACGGCCTCGTCGATGAGGCGGCGATAGGAGACACCGGCGTACTGCGGGACGGCTTGCGCTATCTCGTCCAGCACGGCCTCCGGGCCGTCGAAGTCGAAGCCTGACGCGCCCAGCGCGTTGGCGAGCGCTTGGAGCGTCTCAAGGTCGGAGCGGGCGTCCACGGCGCGGTTGACCGCCGCCTGGCGCAAGGGCTGAACGCGGCGCTCCATATTGGTGAAGGTGCCGCGCTTCTCCGTGAAGACGGCGGCGGGGAAGACGACGTTTGCGCGCTGCGCGGCGTGCGACAGGAAGGCGTCGCTCACCACCAGGAAGTCCAGCGACTCGAGCGCCGCCGCCGTGTCGCCGAGCGCGCCGTCCTCGTAGTGGACGTGGTCGCCGAGGATGAGCATCGCCTTGACCTCGCCCTTGCGGGCGGCGGCGAAGGCTTCGCGCACGCGCAACGGGGCGGGGTCGTCGGCGGGGATGGGCGCGCCCCAGAGCGCCTCCAGCGCCGCCCTGTCCTGGGCGTGCGCGACGTGGCGGTGGCCAGGGAGCATGCGCGCCTCCGCGCCCATATCCAACTGGCCCTGGTCGTTGGCGCCGTGGCGTAAGGGGAGCAGCCCGGCGGCGGGCTTGCCGACGTTGCCCGTAATCAGCGCGAGGTCGGCGATGAGGCGAGAGGCGATGCGCGAAGGCGAAGATGGTGGTCGCCGGGGCGTTCTGCGCGTACAGGCGCGCAGCCTCCGCAATCTTGTCGGCGGGCACGCCCGTCTCGGCGGCCACGGCGTCGAGCGCGAAGGGCGCGAGCGAGGCGGCCATCGCGTCGAACCCGTCGCAGTGCGCCTCGACGAACGCGCGGTCGATCAGCCCCTCGTCCACGATGACCTTGAGCATCCCGCCGATAAGCGACAGGTCGGTTCCCGGATAGGGGCGCAGCCACAGGTCGGCGTAGCGCGTCAGTTCCGTCTCGCGCGCGTCGACGACGATGAGACGCTGCTCGCCGGCGCGGACGGCCTGCTTGATGGGCACGGCGAGCACGTTCTGCTCCTCCGTTACGTTGGCGCTGACGACGAGGACGCAGGCGGCGTTGCGCGTCTCCTGAATCGACGCCGTGCCCGCATAGTGGCCGAGCACGTCGTAGACGCCCTCCATCAGGCCTGGCCTGTCGTTGGAGGCGGAGTCCACGTTGTTGGACTGCATGGCGACGCGGGCGAACTTCTGGGCGAGGTAGAGCTCCTCGTTGGTGTTGCGCGGAGAGGCGATGAGGGCGAACTCGGCGCCCTTGTACCGCGACAAGCCCTCTGCCGCCGCGGCGATAGCCTCGTCCCAGCTCGCGGGCTCAAGGCGTCCGTTGCGCCGCACCAGCGGCTGCTTGATGCGCTCGCGGGAGTTGACGTACTCGAAGCCGAATTTGCCCTTGTAGCAGGCGTTGCCCTGATTGGCGGGGCCGTTCAACTCGCCGATGGCGCGTATCACCTTGCCGAAGCGGTTGACCTCGTAGGTGAGCTGGCACCCGACGGGACACTCGGCGCAGACGCTCTGCTCGTAGTGGGACGCGCGCTCCCACTTGTGCTCCGTCTCCACAAGCGCGCCCACGGGGCAGACGTCGATGCACAAGCCGCAGAACTCGCAGCCCGATTCCAGCAGCGATTCGCCGCGCGAGGTTCCCACTAGCACCTGCCCCGCCCGCTCGGTCATCGTGATGGCGGAGTCGCCGCGCACCTCCTCGCACGCGCGCACGCAGCGGGCGCAGACGATGCAGAGGTTGTAGTCGCGGTCGTAGAAGGGGTCTTGCGTCTCGATCTGGAGGCCGCGGTACTGGTAGGTGAGCGGCGAGTTGAGGCCCTGGGTGTGGAAGCGGGTGGTGTCTTTGAGTTCGCAGCGCTCGTTCTTGGGGCAGGTTACGCAGCGGTCGGTGACGTCCACGTGGCGCAGGCAGATGTCCTGCGGCCCGCATAGGTCGATGCGGTGGCAGGTGAGGCAGCCATGGGGATGCTCGGAGAGGAGCAGGTCGAGGATGGCGTCGCGCACGCCGAGCGCCTGGTCGCCCAGGGTGTTGACGACCATTCCGTCGCGGACGGGGAGCGTGCAGGCGGCGGGCGTGCCGGGCGCGCCCTCGACCTCGACGACGCACATACGGCAGGCGCCGTAGGGCTTCATGCCGGGGTGGTAGCAGAGGTAGGGGATGTAGACGCCGGCGTCGTTGGCGGCCTGGATGAGCATCCGGCCGGGTTCGGCGCGGATCTCCACGCCGTTGACGGCGAGCGTAACCGTTTGGCGTTCGGTGGTGGTCATGCGCCGCCTCCCGCGGCAGCCGGGACGGGTTCGACGGCGTAGACGAAGTCGCCCTTGACGGCGGCGGTGGGCGTCTCGCCCTCCAGCTGCGCGCCGCGCAGGGCGTGCTTGGGGCCGACGAACGGGCCGATGGGCAACGGCCCCTCGCCGCGCATCTGCGCCTCGAACTCGGCGGCGAAGGCGCTGAGGGCGGAGGAGACGGGGTTGTACCCCAACTGCCCGTGGCCGCAGAGCGAGCCGCTGCGCATATTCCGGCCTACCCGATCCATCAACTCGAGGTCGCCGGGGCGGGACGCGCCCGCGCAGGCGCGCTCCAATATCTCCAACAGGTGGCTCATCCCCAGACGGCATGGGAAGCACTTGCCGCACGACTCCATCTGGTCGAAGGCCACCAGCACGCGGGTGAGGTCTACGGCGGATGTCTCCTCGTTGCAGACGATGAGGCCGCCGGAGCCGAACATCGCGCCCGCCTTGGCCATCTCGTCGAAGTCGAGCGTCATGTCCAGCTGCTCGCCCGCGAGCAGGCCGCCCAACGGCCCGCCCGTCTGGAGGAACTTCACCGGCTTGTCGTCCGGGTCGCCGCCGCCCAACTCCTCGACCACCTGCCGCATCGTCAGGCCGAACGGAACTTCGACTAGGCCGGAATAGCGGACGTGGCCGGAGAGGCAGGCGATGGCCGTGCCCTTGCTGCGCTCGGTCCCGATGGCCGCGAACCAGTCGGCGCCGTTGCGGATAATTTCGGGGACGTAGGCGATGGTCTTGATGTTGTTGATGTTGGAGGGCTTGCCCCACACGCCGTAGGCGGCCGGGAATGGCGGGCGGAAGCGCGGCATCGAGCGCTTGCCCTCCACCGCCTCCATCAGCGCCGTCTCCTCCCCCGCTACATAGGACTCGCCCACCAGCGAGACCTCGATGTCGAAGGAGAAGCCGCTGCCAAGGATGTCGGCGCCCAGCAGCCCGTCGGCGTAGCAGGCGTCGATGGCCTTGCGTGTGCGGTCGATGGGGGCGTCGTGGCCGTGGCGGATGAAGACGACGCCGTTGCTCGCTCCGGTGGCGTACCCGGCGATGATGCAGCCCTCGATGAGGGTGAGGGGGTCGGTTTCGAGGATCGTCTTGTCGTTGAACGCGCCGGGGTCGCCCTCCTCGCAGTTGCAGAGGATGTACTTGACCGGGGAGGGGTTGCCCGCGAGGAACCCCCACTTGACGCCGGTGGGGAAGGCCGCGCCGCCCCTGCCGCGCAGTCCGGATTGCTTGACCTCTTCCAGCACGGCGGCGGGTTCCATGGCGAGCGCCTTGTCGAGGCCGGCGAAGCCGCCGCGCGCGACGTACTGGTCGACGTCGCCCGGCTCAATCTCTCCCGCGTTGCGCAAGGTGATGCGCCGTTGCAAGTGCATCATCGGCAGGTCTTCGCGGCGCGGGACACCGGGGACATCGCACTCCACCGAGGCGAGCGCCAGCTCCGCTGCCACCTCGCCGCCCTGGACGTGGCGCTCCACGATAGCGGCGGCGTGCTGCGGCGCGACGTTGGCATAGAGGACGCGCGAGCCGCCGGGCGTCCGCACGTCCACAAGCGGCTCGGCGTAGCAGAGGCCGGTCGTGCCGACCTCGGTGATGGTCGCGCCCAAGCCCAGCCTGCTCACCTCTTGGCGGAGGGCGTCCAGCGTCTCCAGCGCTCCGGCGGCCTCGCCCAGCAGGCCCGTGCCGACACGAATCCACGGCTTGGCGTTGAGTTCGGTCCAGCGCTTGGCGGCGCGCTGTTCGAGGCGGGCGAACGCGTCGCTCACGCGGCGCCTCCGCGCATGGCGGCGACGCGGGCGCGCGCCGTCTCCGGCGTGATGCGGCCTACGAGGGCGTGGTCGAAGGCCATAGCCGGGCCGTGGGCGCACACGCCGAGGCAGGTGTTGAGTTTGAGGCCGACGCGCCCGTCGGGCGTCTCTCCCTCGTTCTCGAGGCCGAGTTGGGCGAGCGCGTCTTGCAGCAGACGCTGCGCGCCGAGGACATGGCAGGTCGGGCCCCAGCAGACCTCGATCGTGTGGTCGGCCGGAGGCTTGAAGCGGAAGTTGGGGTAGAAGGAGGCGACGCCCCACACCTCGT
>JAPPFU010000238.1 GCA_028875085.1 Chloroflexota bacterium | reverse complement strand
TGGTTCTTCACCGTGTCCTCGAGCACCGTGAGCATCACGTTCTCGCGCGGCGGCTTGGAGTAGAAGTGCTTGAAGGAGTGGGCGTCGCCCGTTCCCAGCATCACGTTGATGGCCCACGACTGGCCGACGTGGAACCACTCCTTGTAGTCGTTGGCGTTGTAGAACACGCAGTCCCCTACCTGGCGGTCTTCCACCAGGTACAGCCGCGCCACCTGCCCCTTCTTTATCTCGAAGGCCATCCCGTGCCGCGCCGGGATGATGGTGTCCTGGACAACTTCTCCGTAGCTCATCTCGCGTCCTCCTCGTTAGCGCCGAGCGCTGCGCAGCGCCCAGCGCGGTTTTACCACACCCGCACCCTGGCGCATAATGGAAGGCGCAGCGGAGCCGAGGTGGCGGAACGGTAGACGCGGCGGACTTAAAATCCGCTGTCCCAAGGGGACGTGTGGGTTCGAAACCCTCCCTCGGCACCAGCACCGACGGCAAGGAGGCGCGCGATGGCCGTTGCGTGGGTACGGACGGTGGAGGAATCGGAGGCGACGGGCGAGTTGGCCGCGCTGTACGAGGAGGCGCGCCAGAGGCTGGGCCGCGTGCCACCGATGATTAAGGCGCTCAGCCTGCGCCCCAAGGTGGCCGCCGCCAAGGAGAACCTGCGGCAAAGCCTCATCGGCGACGCGTCGTCGCTCGGAGCGCGGCGCGCCGACATGATCAGCGTGGCGGTGTCGGGGCTGAATCGCTGCCGCTTCTGAGGCGCCGCCCACGCCGGATCGTTGGTCCGGCGCGGCGACGCGGACGAGGAAACCTCCGTCGCTCTCTACAACGACTGGCGCAGCGCCGACCTCCCCCCGGAAGAGCGCGCGATGCTCGCCTACGCGGAGAAGCTGACCTTCCACCCCGCCGCAACCACGGCGGACGACCTGCAAAGGCTGCGCGAGGTGGGCTTCACCGACGAGCAGATCACGGACATCGTGATGCTGACGGGCTATCGAGCGATGCTTAACCGCCTCCACGATGGCCTCGGCCTCACCCTCGACGATCACGTGGAGCGCTCCGGGCAGGCGTTCGTGGACCGCTTCCCCGGCGCGGCCGGCTAGCGCCCCGGCCGCAGCAGCATCCGCAGCAGCGCGCCGCGCAGCCGCCCCCAGGCGTGCTCCGCGTGCAGCCGCTGGCTCATGCTGACGCGCCAAGGGCTGTAGCGGTAGGCGGCGTAGGCCTCGCTGATGTCGAGCACCGCCCAGGCGTGGGAGGGCATCCGGCCAGCGAGCGCCCGGCCGTACTCCAAAGGCGTCTGGTGCGGGCGGGGCGGCATGCCAAGCAGCGCGCCCAACCGCGCCATCTTGCCGTATATCTCCGCCGTGCGGTCGAGTTCCGCGAGGCGCCACCACACGCGGTGATACAGGAAGACCGCCGCGGCCAGCAGCAATCCGGCCAGCGCCAGCGCCGCCAGCAACGTCTGCGAGAAGCCGCCTCCGCCCGTCGCGACAACGCCGACGGGCACGGACCCGGGCTGGTCTTCGAGGAATGCCGCCTCGTCGAATTCGGCGTCGATGCCTCCGCGAAGATCGGCCGCGTCCGCTGGCGTTCCGCCGAACTCGATGGCCTCCGGCGGCGTCGGCTCGAACGGCAGCCAGCCGAACCCGGGGAAGTAGACCTCCGGCCAGGCGTGGTAGTTGAATTCGCGGACGACGTATTCGTTGCGGCCGGGGTCGTACTGCCCGGCGGCGTAGCCGAGCACGTAGCGCGTCGGAATGCCGAGCGAGCGCATCAGCACCACCATCGCCGAGGCGTAGTAGTCGCAGTAACCCTGTCGCGTTTCGAACAGGAAGAAATCCACCCCGTCGCTCCCCTCCGGAGGTTGGGGCACGTCCAGTTCGTAGCGGTAGTTGGCGAGCAGGTAGTCGCGCACTGCCAGGGCCTGGTCGTAGGGCGTCTCCGCGCCCTCCGCCGCCTCCAATGCCAGGTCATGCACGCGCTGCGGGAGCGTCTCGGGCAGTTGGAGATAGGCGTCGGCGACCCAATCGGGGTACGGCTCCTCGGCGCTCTCGCGCAGGCGCTGCGCGCTTGCCAGCAGCGCCGCGCCCTCCGAGCGGTAGCGCAGATTGAGGCGCGTCTTGAAGTAGTCCAGCCCCTCGCCGTACTTCACTTGCAGCACGTCCCACGGCGCGTCGGGGCTGGCCAGCGCCAGCGCGGGGGCATCGAACCGCAGGGGTTGCCCGCCGGAGAACAGGCTGTCCGTCGCCGCGTCCATACGGAACTCGTGCCGCACCACCACCCGGTCGCCGGTGGCGGCCTCTTGCGGCGCGAAGTCGATGAACTCCGCCGCGTCGGTAGCCCAGCCGGAACCGGTGTAATCCGTGTACGCTCGGGCGCGCCACAGTTGCGGCGGCCCAACGACGCTGAAGAGGCGCTGATCGGTCAACTGCGGATTGCCGCGCAGCGTCGTCTCGCCCTCATAGGTGAGGGTTACGTAGTGGCGGCGGGAGGGTAGCGCGTTGAACAGGCGGCCAAACGTCTCCTCGAAGGCGTCCGCCGCCGACTGCGTGCGCCGCGCCGCGCCGTCGAAGGGCGTCCACGGCATCACTGGCAGCGTGGAGACCAGCAGCACTGCGGCCACGCCGAAGCCGAGGATGAACGCCGAGTGAGAGAGCGCTAGAGAGGGCGCGTACTCGATGCCCCGCTCGCGCCAAACGTCTTGCCGCCTGAGCGTGGAGGTGTGGATGAGCAGCGCAAGGCTGGCGGCCATAAACGTGGCCAGCCAAAGCGCGGCGCCCCCCGCCACGTTGGCGAGCGTCATCCCCTGCACAAGCCCTGCCGGGAGTATCAGCAGCCACGCCTGGCGCCGGCGCAGCGCTTGCCCCGCGCCCCAGAAGCCCAGCGTCCAGAACAGGCTCGTTATAAGGATGGCGAACTCCACCTGGCCGGGCAGGACTTCCTGGCTCCCGATAGCGCCCAACCACGTCAGCACCTCCGGCGCAAGGCCCGCCGCCCTCGTCCCGAGGCTCCCCTCTGGCATCACTGCAATGGCGGAGGCGATCACCAGCGCGGCGCCGACGGTCAGCGCCGCCATTCGCGCGTGCAGGCGCGGCCACCGGAGGGCGTCGCTCATCACGAACAGCGCCAGCGCCAGCAGCGTAACGAGCGTGGTTGGGGCCATCCCCGGCGCCCAGCGCGCGCTCTGCACCGGCCACGCAACGCTGAGCAGGAGCAACCCCACGAGCAGCACGCTCATCCCGTGGCCGCTGGCAAAGCGCTGCCATAGCGAGAAGTCGAGGCGGCTTGCGGCTTGGGCGCTCATCCAGCCGCGGCCCGCTCGATGTCGCCGAAGGGCGCGTGCCCGGCGGTGGCGTAGTCCAACCGCCGTTGGATGTCGTCGCCCTTATGGATGACGTAGGTGTCCACGCCGCCGCCGGGCAGCCGGTAGGCGCCGCCGTGCAAGGACGGCTCGCCACGGAAGCTCCCCGCCTCCAACAGGATGGGCACGGCGGTCGCCTCGCGTCCCTGGTAGAAGGCGACGGCGGCGGCAGTCTCGGCGGGGCCGCCAGGCGTAACGATCACCGCTGTCGTATCGGGGAGGACAAGACCGCCCGCCCGGGTCACGGTTTGCAGCAGCGGCCCCGACGCGCCCGGCTCCGCCAAGGCGAGCGCTTGGAGCACGCGGCCTAACTGTGCGGGCCCCGTATCCGCCGCTATCTGGGTGTGCTCCTGCCCGCCTATCACCAGTCCGACGGTGCGCCCGCCGTCCAGGAAACGCCGCGCCACGGACGCGGCGATAGTTACCGCGTACTCCACGGTGCTCTCAACGCCCGTTCCCGCTTGCGCAGCCTCATACAGGTCGAGCACGACCCAGATGGAGTCCGATGGGCCGGCCGGTTCGCGGTCGAACTCTTTGACCATCAGACGGCCCACGCGCAAGGAGGTCGGCCAGTGGACGCGGTTGGCCGCGTCGCCGGCGGAGAAGTCGCGGACTCCTGCGGCGACGGGGCTGGGCAGCAGCGTCCGCCCCGCCGCGATGCCTTCACTCCAACCTCTGCCCGCGGGCACGTGGAAGCCGGGCAGCTCCACCGTGGCCGGGTAGATCAACGCGGCCTCGCGCTTGCCCAGCATGCGGCGGCGCTCGAACAGGCCGAACGGGTCGCGCAGCGTGACGTCCACGATGCCGTGCTCGTACAGACCGCGCCGCTCGGCGCGAGTCCGCGTCTTCCACGTAGCCGATTGGTAAGGCCAGAGGCTAAGCACGCGCCCCGGCGACGCGAAGGGCGTGGTGGCGTGGCGCGCCTCGATCAGCAGCTTGGGCCACCAGTGGAGGCTGCGGAGGCTGATCTCCTCCTCGATGTAGTCGCCGACCTGCAAATACGCCGTTACTCGGCGCACACGGGCATCCAAGCCGCGCGCCGCCAAGGCAGCCATCCCCAGGCCGATGACCGGGACGGCGAACAGTACGTAGGAGAGGCGGAACGCGATGGTCGAACCGGTCGCCAAGCCCGCCACCAGAAGCAGCGCCGCCAGCGTCAACCACAGCAGCCTTCCCTTCACCTCGGCCTCCTGCTGCGGCGCCAGGCAAGCGTCAAACCGGGCTTGCCCCCGCGACCGGCACGCTGTCCAGTATCTCGCCGATGGCGTCTTCCGCCGAGGCGCCCTGGATGCGGGCGGACGAGCTGAGAATCAGGCGGTGCCCCAACGCTGCCGGCGCCAGCTCCTTCACGTCGTCAGGCAGCGCGTAGTCCCTGCCCTCGATGAGCGCCTTCGCCTGCGCCAAGCGATAGAGCGCCAGCGAGCCGCGAGGCGACGCGCCCAGGTAGAGGTTCGGATGGGAGCGCGTAGCGCCCACCACTTGCACGATGTACTCGCGCACCGGCGGCTCCACATGCACGCTGCGCAGCCCGTCCAGCATTAGGTCGAAGTCGCCCGACTCCACCACGCGCTCCAACGTCTCGATGGGGTGCCGGTCGCGCTGCGCCTCCAGCACGTTCAACTCGTCCTCGAAGCCGGGGTAGCCCAGGTGGACGCGGACGAGGAAGCGGTCGAGCTCCGTCTCCGGCAGCGGGAAGGTGCCCTCGTACTCGATGGGATTCTGAGTGGCGAGCACGATGAAGGGGTTGGGCATCGCGTGCGTAACGCCGTCAACAGTTATCTGGCGTTCCTCCATGCACTCGAGCAGCGCCGCCTGGGTCTTGGGCGAGGCGCGGTTGATCTCGTCGGCCAGCACCACCTCGGCGACGATGGGGCCTTGACGGTACTCGAACTCGCCGCTGCGCTGGTTGAAGATGGACGACCCGATGATGTCGCTGGGCAGCAGGTCGGGGGTGAACTGGATGCGGCGGAAGTCGCCGCCGATGCTCCTGGCGATGCTGCGGGCGAGCATCGTCTTGCCGACGCCCGGCACGTCCTCGATGAGCAGGTGGCCGCGGGACATCAGCGCCATCACCGCCAGCTGCACCTCGCGCGTCTTGCCGAAGATGACGCGCTCGAGGTTCTCTTGAAGCCGCTCCGCCACCGGCCGGGCCAACTCCGACGGCGCC
>JAPPFU010000123.1 GCA_028875085.1 Chloroflexota bacterium | reverse complement strand
CGGGGTAGGAGCGCGTGAGGGAGTCGGGCTTGGCGAAGCCCCGCGCCGCCCGCGTCTGAACGACGTCGGCGTGGCGGGAGACCAGGTTGCGCCACTGGATGATGGTGTAGTCGGCCTTGTAGAGGCGCTCCCGATGCCACCAATCCTCGTTCTTGTAGGCGTGCTGCATCACCTCGCGCCCGAAGGAGTCGAAGTTGTTGAAGCCGGGCGGCTCCATCGCGCGCGCCGTGCCTGGGTCCACCCACACGTCCCGCGCCAGGTACTCCTCGTGTTCGCGGTAGAAGTTCTCGCGCTCCTCCTCCGTCCGCGCCTGCGCGCCCTGGAGGATGGTGTACATGTGGTGCTCCTCGTCCACGGGCACGTACCACTCCCAGTGGTAGAGGCCCGGGCGCGGGAAGCCGGGCACGTCGAGGCCGCAGGGCAGGAAGGGGCCGAAGCCGGGCGGATAGAGGCCGCCCTCCTTCGGCGGGACGTTGTTGAGGTCGAGCATGTTCATGTGCACCTTGACGCCCTCAACCTCGCCCACCCACGTGTTGACGCTGCTCTTGACGTGCATGCCAATGGGCGCGCCCGGCTCCTCGATGAGCACTATGTCGTCCTTGGTCTTGTTGACGGTGCCGATGGGCAGCACGGCGCCGTAGCGCCACGCCGACGCCCAGTTGCGGTGGCCGTAGAGGTGGCCGGTGTCGTAGCCGTTCTCGATGGCCACGCGCCAGTTGGCGCGGATCTTGTAGCGCGTCGTCGGCAGCATCACCAGGTCGGGCGTGTTCCACAGCGTGGGCAGCACGTCCTCGCGCAGCGCGCGCGGCTCGCCGTCGCCGATGTACACCCAGACGAGCGAGAACTTCTCCTCGACCGGGTAGGGCGGAACGGAGAGCTTGCCGACCAGCGCGCTGTCGTTCTCCGTGAGGATGCTGACCAGCTTGCCGTCGCGGATGTCGTAGGTGAAGCCGTGGACGGGGCAGGTGATGGTGTTGGCGGTGTAGCACTCGACGCGGGAGGAGAAGGACGCGGCGCGGTGAGGGCAGCGGTCTTCGACGGCGAACACCCGGCCGCGAACGCGCTTGACGTAGATGCGCTCGCCCAGCACCATCTCGTGGCGCGTCTCTCCCTCCTTCAACTCGTTGCTGAAGAAGGCGGGGTACCAGTGGTTGCGGAGTCCCAGCTCCGCCTCCAGGTAGCGCTTCCACGGGCGCTCGCGGCGCTCCTCAGGCGCTCCCTGCTGCTCCTGCACCTCGTCGTAGATGGCGTCGACGCGCTCTGCCTCTCGAACCATGGCTTCACCCTCCGAAGCGTGTTGCGGCGGGGCCTTATACCCCGCTTGCGCGGACGGCTCCGCGTGAACGGAGCCCCCAGGGGATGTGCTCGCTGCTAGGCTCCGCCGCCGCCGTCGTCTTGCACGGCGACCGCCGCTTTGCCGCCTCCCTTGAACTCCAACTCGAGGTCGGCGGTGTGCTCGACGCCGATGGAGCGCCATTCGTCCACCTGGCCGCGCGCTTGGCGCTCGACCATCTTGCGCCAGCCGGTGATGGAGGCGTCGGTCTTCATGAGCCGCTCCGCCTTCATGTTGCGCGTCATCTCCGCGACCATGGAGCCGTCCTGACTGTTGAAGCGCCACTCGCCGATCCAGCGGTGCCACAGGAAGTACTTCGCCATGAAGATGAGCTTCGTGATGGGGTTCCGCGTGAAGCGCACCATGTACTGGTGATACAACTCGTGCTCCTCGTCGATGGGCACGTGGAACTCGTAGCTGACCACCATCGGGTACGGCCAGCCGATGGGGCGGAAGATGCAGGGCAGCCGCGTGCTGCCGGGCCGCGCGCCCTCCGGAATGTTGCCGATGGCGTGCTTGTTGCGCGCCTTCACGAAGCGCTTGTCCTTCTCGCGCTCGATGCGGAAGGGGCGCTTGCGCGGCCACACGCCCAAGCCGGGGAAGTAGGCGTAGGTCTGCGACCAGTCCACGCGCCGGTAGATCCACTTCTTGTCCGGCGTCTCCACGATCTTCACGTCCGTCCACGCCGGCGACTGGCGCAAGCGCGCCTGGATGGAGTCTTTGTGGAGGAAGCGCGCGTGGCCTTCGTCGATCGCGTTCTCCACGCCGAAGCGCCAGTTGCCGTAGCGCGAGTGGACCCACCCAAGCATCACCACGTCGTCGCGCAGCATCTCCTCCGGAATGTCGTGCTCCACCGGCACGAGCGGCGCCGTCTCGCCCATCCACACCCACACGATGCCCGCGCGCTCCTCGACTGCGTACGCCTTGATCTTCGTTACCGAACGCCCGGGCATCGGCGAGTCGGGGCCGTCGGGCAGCGCCGCCAGCAGGTCGCCCGTCGCCAGGTCGTACGTCCACCCGTGGTAGATGCAGCTGATGGTGCCCTCGAACTCGAACTTGCCCTGGTGCAGCGGGATGCCGCGGTGCGGGCAGCGGTTCTCGATGGCGTACGCCCTACCCTGCCTCCGCACCAACATCAGGTTCTGGCCGAGCAGCGTGTAGGGCTTCGGGCGCTTGCCCAACTGGACGGAGAACATCACCGGGTACCAGTAGTTCGGCAGGCCAATGGCCGCCTGCTCGTAGGTCGGCCCGAAGGCCAGCCCGGTGCGCCGCTTGGAGGAGAGCGTCCGCTGCTCCCCAAACTGCTCCTCGGCCTGCACCTCTTCGGGGCGGTTCGCGTCGTTGCGCGGGGGAGCCAGTCCCGCGTTAGGGTCCGGCGACTCGTTGCCGTTCTGCTTGCCTTGCTCCGCCATATGAAGACTCCTTAAGCAGGTGTGGGCGGATAGTGTACTCCCGCGTACAAGCGCGGCGCCACCAGCCCGGTCGCGCGCTAGCGCCTGTCGTGCGCCGCCCAGTCGCGCAGCCCCGCCGCCAGCGACGCCGCGCCCCCGATCGCCGTCAAGCCGATCGCCACGAGGAACACCACCGTTACGTTGGTGCGCATGTCGTCGCCGCCGATCATGTGGTCGAACGCGCGCCCGAAGCCGATGGGGCTGAGCACCGCGACCCACCAGATGAAGGTGATGACCGCGCTCATGGAGAAGAGGATGAGGCCGCCCGTCACCAGCGAGCGCGCCCGCTCGTTCATCGCCGTGAACGTCGCGTCGGCGCGTTCGTACACGCTCGCGGCGCGCTCGCGTATCGGACCGAACATGTTCGCTCGCTTTCGCACGGGCGCCTCGCTGCTTATGGGAGGAATTTCTTCTGACCGTCCAGCAGCCGGATGACCACCCACGCGAGCGCGACCATGCCGAGCAACGGCGCGCCGCCGTCTACCTGGATCGCGGGAACCGCGATGGACAGCACCATCCACGCCGCCGCGAGGAGCAGCAGAACGTCGATCACCGTGCTCGTCGTGCTCACCCTCATAGCCGTCTCTCCTTGCCCCTTTGCGTGTGCGCCTGCCTCAACTGCTTCCGCCGACCACCGGGCTCGGTTCCGGCGTCTGCGCCGGTACCGCAACAGGCTTCCCGAACAACACGGTCAGCACCATGACGCCTACGACCAGCCCCACGCAGATGAGCAGAAGCGCCGCGCTCTCTTCCGCCGGCAAGAGGAAGGCCGTGAACAGAGCGAAGTTAGCGTACAAGATCGCCTTGAACGGCATGGGAATCATCCGCACCAGCCAGCCGCCGGTCGCCGCCTGCACTCCGATCATCACCACCGCGGCGCTCCCGATAATCGTCCATGTCATCACAGGGCTGCTGTCTCCCTGAAGCAGCAGTTCCGGCGCCAGGGCGAACAGTATCGGATAGACCCACAACGGCCATGACACCTTGGCGGTAACCACCGACGTAGGCCAGTACTCCACGTTCGCCACTGCCGCCGCCACCAGGCAGCTCGCCGCCACCGGCAAGGTGATGGAGCCGAGCGCGCCCATGTAGAACGCCACGTAGTGCGTGGCGATGGTCGGCACGCCCATCCGCTCCAACACCGGCGCGAACGTTACGATCATGATGAAGTACACCGGAAGCGCCGGCAGCGGGCCGCCCAATATAACTCCCGCCACCACCATAATCGCCGCCGCGACCAGCAGGATGACGTCCGGCTCCAACGACGCGGGCAGCGGCAGGAAGCCGGCGACGTTCGTGGCGGTGGTCTCGATCAGATTGCCGAGACGCCCGCCCAAGCCGGTGAACAGCAGCGCGTCGGCGATCAGCGCCACGATGACGATGATGACCGTGATGGCGCTCGCCTGCGTTACGGCGTTGCGGAAGGCGTTGAGCCACACCCGCGGGCGCGTCTCCACGCGCAGCGCCACGGCCAACACCATCGTGAGCATGAACGCCCACAGCGCGCCCTCCTTCAGCGTGTAGGCCTGGACGACCAGGATCACGATGACGCTGACGGGCACCACCAGGATGATGGCCGACCGAAGGTACAGATGCCATGGCGTCGCTTCGGCCTCCTTCGGTATCGGCTTGATCCGATGCTTATTCGTCTGCGCGTGCGTGACGATCCACGCCGCCACCGCCAGGAACCACAGGAACGCCGGCACCAGCGACATGATGATGATCTCGATGTACGAGACGCCCAGCAGGTCGGACATGATGAAGGCCACCGCGCCAAGGATGGGCGGCGTGATGGAGGAGGCGTTGGACGCCATCGCCTCGACCGAACCCGCCTCGTAGCCCGTGTACCCCGCGCGGCGCATGGCCGGAATCGTCACCGGGCCGGTGATGGCCACGTTGCTCGCACCGCCGCCCACGAAGGAGCCGGCCAGCGCGCTCGACACCAGCGACCCCAGCGCAGGCCCGCCAGGTATGCCGTAGGAGAGGCGGCGCGCCAATCCCAGCAGCGCCACGCCCCCGCCCAACTCGCCCAGCAGCACGCCCCAGAACACCAGCATCCACAGGAAGCGCGCCGCCAGGTCGGTGATGTCGCGGATGCCGCGCGTAACCTCCCGCGTCAGGATGTTGTGCGTGTCCAGAGCCGGCCCAGCCAGCGGGCCGGGCAACACGTCGGCGACGAACAGGTAAAGGAAGAAGAGGACGCCCAGTAGCGGGAAGACCATCCCCCAGTACAGGTAGGAGACGTAGTAGGCCATCAGCAGCATCGACAGGCCTATCACTAGGTCGGGAATCGTCCCGTAGGACGGCCTGAAGAGCAGTTCGAGCGCCTTGGTACCGAAGTACCAACCCTCGAACGCGAAGATGATGGCGATGACGACGCCGCCTATCCAGCCGAACGAGCTGTAGCGGAAGCGGCGCACGTGCCACGTGCCCATCAACACTCCGGCGGCGCCCACATGCGCCGCCGCGTACCCGGATCCCGCCGGATCCCACGACTTGAAGAGCAGCGTCTCGAACTGGACGAAGTAGACCAGCATCAGGAAGAAGAGCGAGATCCAGAAGAAGACGTCCAGGACGAACTCCTGGCGCGTCTTGGGCGTAAGGTCCCGCGTCCCCATCTGGGAGGTGGTCTGAGTCTGTTCGTCCTCCATCTCCGCTCCTCGGACCTCTATCGGTCCTTCTCTATCCCGTTGCTAGGGCTTGGGTCGCCCCCCGGCCCGGGCCAGGGGGCCCCCAATAACCCCGGTTTTAGGGGCCCAAACGCCCATTAACGCCAGGCAAC
>JAPPFU010000160.1 GCA_028875085.1 Chloroflexota bacterium | reverse complement strand
CTGGTAGCCGTACATCGGCTCATCGCTCAGGAGCGCCAACAGCAGCGTCTCCGTGTTGCCCTTCAAGAGTTCCTTGTCGTACACGGCAACTCTCCTTGGCAGGTCGAACTAGCCTTCTCTACACACCCTAGCGCTCCCGCCGGGGCGAGTCAAGCCGTTCGCACCCGCGAAACGCGCCGCCTCCGCACATTCCCGCGTCTTACTCCTGTCGTTCCCGCGAAAGCGGAAGCCTCGGCTCGATTCACTCCGGGAATGCCAAGGAACGGCCGGCCCATCGGCTGGTGGCGCTCTAGGTGATTGCCTCTTGGATGGCGAGGCGGAGCAGCAGGATGAGGAAGAAGGCCGCCAGCACCGACAGGTCGATGCCGCTTGTCTGCGGCAGCACGCGGCGGATAGGGGCGACGATGATCTCGGTCAGGCCCACGATGGCCTCATAGACGCGCACGACCACCTCGTTGCGGACGCCGGCGACGACGATCCACGACAGGATGGCGCGGATGATGAGCGCGATCCAGATGAGGTCGAGCAGGCGCAGGAAGAGGCCGAGCAGGGCGTCCACTACGCACTCTTTCCCAGTTCGAGGGCGCGGCGGTAGGCGGCCTGCACGGCGTCGTCGAGCAGCGCCGCGAAGCCGCTGGCCTCGAGGACGGCCAGGGCGGCCTCGGTCGTGCCGCCCTTGGACGTAACCATCTCGCGCAGCCGAGCGGGAGCCTCGGGGGCTTGCGCCGCCAGTTGCGCGGAACCGAGCGCCGTACGCACCGCCATGCGCTCCGCGTCGGCCGGAGCGAAGCCGAGACCGCGCGCAGCGTCGGCGAGCGCTTCGACGAAGCGGAACAGGTAAGCGGGGCCGCTGCCGGAGACGGCGGTCGCCTTGTCCACCATCTCCTCATCATCGGCGTAGAGGTGGTCGCCGAGGGCGCTCAGCAATTCGGCAGCGCGGGCGCGGGCGCGCTCGGCGGCGGCGGGCGCGGCGCTCCATACTGTGAACCCCGCGCCGATGCGGGCGGGCGTGTTCGGCATCGCGCGGATGACGGCGGCGTGGCTCAAGCCGTCGGCAATGGCGCGGATGGGCACGCCCGCCATGATGGAGAACACGGTCTGCGAAGGCGCGAGGCGCCCGCGCAGCGCGGCGGCGACTTCGGCGAAGGATTGCGGCTTCACGGCCAACACCACCAGGTCCGTCCCCTCGACCGCGGCAGAGTTGTCGGGCGTTACGGCGACGGCGTAGGTCTCGCGGAGGTGGGCGCGGCGCTCTTCCAGCGGCTCGGCCACGCGGACGCGCGCGGCGTCGAGCAGACCAAGGGCGAGGGCGCGGCTCACCATCGCCTCCGCCATCACGCCGCCGCCGATGAAGGCCGCGCCGCCTGAGCCGCCCGCGCTCAACTAGACGACCTCGACGCCCTGGCCGGAGGCTGCGCGGGCGGCGACGCGGATGGCGCTGACCATGCTCCGTGCGTCCGCGACACCCTTCCCGGCGATGTCGAACGCCGTGCCGTGATCGACCGACGCGCGCAGGAAGGGCAGGCCGAGGTTCACCGTTACGCTGTCCTCCCATCCGTGCACCTTGACGGCGACGTGGCCCTGGTCGTGGTACATCGCCAGCACCACGTCGTAGCGCCCGCCGATAGCCTGCGTGAACACGCTGTCCGCCGGCACGGGGCCAATGGCGTCGATGCCCTCGCGCCACGCGTCCTCGACGGCGGGGGCGATGTGCTCGACCTCCTCGCTCCCCAGCAGCCCGCCCTCGCCGCCGTGGGGGTTGAGAGCGGCGACGCCGATGCGCGGGGAGGGTTGGCCGTGCGCGGCGAAGAAGTCGTGGGTCAGGCGCAGCTTGGCGAGCACGTTGTCGCGCGTAACGTAGTCGCAGGCGACGCGGAGCGAGCGATGCGTCGTCAGGTGGACGGCGCGCAGGCCGTGCGTGAGCAGCATCGTCGCCACCTGCGGCGCGCCTGTCAGTGACTGGAACAGTTCCATATGGCCGACATCCTCGTAGCCCGCTAGGTGCGCCGCCTCCTTGTTAATGGGCGCGGTAACGATGGCGTCCACGCTCCCCTCCAAGGCCAGCCGCGCCGCGGCAAGCGCCCATTCCACCGACGCGCCCCCCGCCTCCGCCGACAATTCGCCCATCGGCAGCGAGGCGAGGCCGGATGACGCGCCGGCCTCAAGGACGGGAATGGCGTCCGCGCCGGCAGCGTCGGCGGGGTGGGCGACGGCCTGGGCGCGGAGGGGAACGCCGGTGAGCGAAAGGGCGCGGTCGAGCACGTCGGCGGCGCCGACGGCCACGAGGCGCGCGACGGCGCGGGCCTGCGGGTCGGCGAACGCCTTGGCGGCCACCTCGGGCCCGATGCCCGCCGGGGCGCCCAGGGTAACGGGGTTGGGGGGTCTGTCGTTCACGGCGGGGCTCATTATTGCCGCCGGGGGGAATGGGGGGCGTTCGCGTGCAAAAAGGTGGGCCCCGAGGCCGAAGCCTTCGGGGCCCGGTGGCCCACTCCCGTGGCGGGGCGAGAGGGGCCTGCGGAGGAGGGAACTAGGGACATCCTTGGGGAAATGGGGATGCCCCGGGAGCCCGGCTCGTAGGCCGGGACATAGTTGTCGTGAGGTGCGGTTGCGCGGGAGGGGCGCCGCTAGGCGCAGCGGTTCCAGCCGCAAGCGGGGCAGGAGGCGCAGCCCTCTTGGAGGACGACCGCCCCGTTGCAGTCGGGGCAGCGCAGGCTTGCGAGCGGTTCGGCGCCCATCGGCAGCGCCGTCTGCGCCGCGTAGGCGTGGCGGAGCCTCTCCTCCTCCTCCGTGCCGCCCTCCAGCGCGTGCATGGCGAGGACCTGGGCTACCGCGTCCGGCGCGGAGGTAACGAGCCTGCCGCTGTCCCACACCGGCTCGCTGGTGATGCCGCGCAACTGCTCGACGATCTCGACGGCGGGGACGCCCGACCTGAGCGCCAGCGACGCCAGGCGGGAGATTGCTTCCAAGTGCGCTTGCTCCGCGCCGCCGGCCTTGCCAACGGTGGTGAACACCTCGAAGGGTAGGCCGTCGTCGTCGAAGTTGACGGTTACGTAGGCGTTGCCGTGGGCGGTGCGCATGCGCTCCGTTACGCCGCGAATGGTCTTGGGCCGCTCACGCGTTTTGCGCTGCGGTTTGGCTCGCCGCGCGGGGTCAGCGCCCGCCTCTAGCACCTGGGCGGACTTGGAGCCGTCGCGGTAGACGGTGATGCCCGCGCAGCCAAGGCGGTGGGCCAACTTGTAGGCCGCCTCCACGTCCTCCGGCGCGGCGTCGTTGCGCATATTGACCGTCTTGGACACCGCCAAGTCGGTGTGGCGCTGGAACGCCGCCTGCATGCGCACGTGCGCGTCGTACGGAATCTCCATGGCCGTGGCGAAGAGTGCCTTTACGTCGTCCGGCACGCCGGGGGCCCCCTGAGCCGAGCCGGTGCGCGCCACTTCGTCCGCCAACTCCGCGCTCCAGAAACCGCGCTCCCGAGCGACCGCCTCGAAGCGGGGGTTGACCTCGGTGAGGCGCTGGCCGTCGAGCACGTTCTTGACGAAGGCCAGAGCGAAGAGCGGCTCGATGCCGGACGAGCACCCCGCGATGGCGCTGATGCTGCCCGTGGGGGCGATGCAGGTACGCGTGGCGTTGCGGTAGCCGTCGCCACGGGAGGCGGGGTAGGCGCCGCGCTCAGAGGCGAGGTCGGCGGAGGCCTGCGCCGACGCGCGGTTGATGCGCCCCATCACGCGCTCTGCCAACTCGACCGCGCGGTCGTCCGCATACGGAATCCCCAACGCGATGAGCGCGTCATGCCAGCCCATTACGCCAAGGCCTATCTTGCGGGTGCGCTCCACTGCGTCGGCCACCTCCGGCGTGGGCAAGCGGTTCGCCGTAACCACGTCGTCGAGGAAGCGCACCGCCAACCGCGCCGCCGCGTCGAGCGCCCGCTCGTCGAAGCGAGGCTCCGGGCTGTCGTCCGTCACAAACGCCGCGAGATTCAGCGAGCCGAGGTTGCAAGCCTCGTAGGGCAGCAGGGGCACCTCGCCGCACGGGTTGGTGCTCTCGAGACGGCCCAGATGGGGCGTCGGGTTGCGGCGGTTGGCCTGGTCGATGAAATAGAGGCCGGGGTCGCCGCTGCTCCACGCCGCGTCCACAATCTCGCGCCAGGTTTCGCGCGCGGAGAGCGTCTGCGTGGTCCTGCCGCTGTGAGGGTCCACCAACTCCCACGCCTCGCCGCGCTCCACCGCGTCCATGAAGGCGTCGGTAACGGCGACGGAGACGTTGAAGTTCTCCGCCCCGCCCCACTCGCTCTTCATGCGGATGAAGTCGAGGAGTTCGGGGTGGGAGGCGGGCAGGATGCCCATGTTGGCGCCATGGCGCTTGCCCCCTTGCGTGATCATCGCCGAGAGGTTGGAGAGCATCCCCAGCACCGCCACCGCGCCGCAGGCGCTGCCGTGAGTGGTGGAGATAGGGCTGCCCTTGGCGCGCAGATTGCCGAAGGAGTAGCCAACGCCCCCGCCGAACTTCTGAATCATCGCGGAGGATGCCGCCGCCGCCATGATGGAGTTCATGTTGTCCTCTATCGGAAGCACGAAGCAAGCCGACAGCGTGCCTTGGCCGGTTCCCGCATTGAACAGGGTAGGGGAGTTGGGCAGGAAGCGCCCCGACGCCATCAGGTCGTAGAAGAGGTCGGCCCACGCGCTCGGCTCCGGCTCCGCCGCCGCTACCGCGTCGGCGACGCGCCGATACAACTGTGCCGGCGTCTCGCCCGCCTGCAGATAGCGCGCCTGGAGCACGGCCATCGCGTTAGGGGAGAGTTGCGGCGTGGTCATTGGTTCGCGTCGCCTGCGCCGTTGGCGCCGGAGAGTGCCGGGGTTGCTTGGTCGGGCAGCGAGATGCTCGGTCTCCTGCCGCGCCTGGCTCGAGGCCTCGGAGGCGCCGCCGATTCGGACGGAATCAGCGTCAACTGCTCGTTGGCGTCGGCTGCCGCCGCTGTCTGAGTTGGCGTCTCGATGGCTTGTATCTCGCGGATGAACGCGCCCAGGTCGGCGAAGTCGCGGTAGACGCTGGCGTAGCGAATGTAGGCTACCGGGTCGATGGCGCGCAAGCGCTCGATGACAATCTCGCCTACCCGCGCCGCCTTGACCTCCGCGCGCCCGATGCGCCGCAAGTCCTCTTCAATCTCATCGGCGAGGCGGTCGAGCGCCCCGGTGGGGAGCGGGCGCTTCACGCAGGCGAGGCGGACGCTCTGGAGGAGCTTGTTGCGGTCGAACTCCTCGCGCCGCCCGTCCCGCTTCTCGATGGTCAGTGTCGTGTGCTGAACGCGCTCGTAGGTGGTGAAGCGCGCGCCACAGTCGGCGCACTCGCGGCGGCGGCGCGTCTCCGGGCCAGTGTCGCGCGAGTCGGTAACGCGGGAGTCGGCGTGGCCGCAGTTGGGACAGAGCATCAGGCACCTCAAGGGCGGCCCCCGCGGGTGCGCCGCTCTTATGTCCCGCCGACTTTTTTTCCCCCCCCGGGGGGTTTCCCCCCCCCCCCCCACCGGGCCCCCCCGCCCCCCCAACCCCCCCGGGCCGCCCCCCTATCTCGCGCGCGGGCCCCCGGGTGCCGGAG
>JAPPFU010000230.1 GCA_028875085.1 Chloroflexota bacterium | reverse complement strand
GAGTAGACTACGAGCGCGCGCTCCACCAGGCTGGGGTCGCGCACGGCGGCTGTGCCGAGCACGACACGCGCCGCCCCGGCGTCGAACGCGTCGGCAATGGCGCGGTCGGAGCGCAGCCCGCCGCCCACCTGCACGTCGACGGGCGCGGCGCGGACGACAGCCTTGATAGCGGCAAACGCGCGCGGCGCGCCCTCCGCCGCGCCGTCCAGATCCACCACGTGGATGAGGCGCGCGCCGTCGCGGGCAAAGCCCTCGGCGACGGCTACGGGGTCGTCGGCGTAGGCCGTCTCGCGGTCGTAGTCGCCCTGGCGCAGCCTGACGGCGCGTCCGCGGCGGATGTCGATAGCCGGGATGACGTCCACGGGCTAGCCGCCGCCGTTCAGGACGAAGCGCTTGACGAAATTGTCGTAGAGCCGGAGGCCGTCGGGGCCGCTCTTCTCCGGGTGGAACTGGGTCGCCACCACGTTGCCCTTGGCAAGGACGCTGGGGAAGTCCACGCCGTACTCGGTGGTGGCCAGCGTCCAATCGGGGTCGGACGGCGCGCCGTAGTAGGAGTGGACGAAGTAGAAGTGCGCGCCGCCATCGACGCCCTCGAACAGCGGGTGCGGGCGGCGCGGGCGCACGCCGTTCCAGCCGATGTGCGGCAGCTTCAGCCCGGCGGGCAGGCGGCGCGTCGCGCCCGGCACGACGCCCAGGCACGGCGTGTCCTCCTCCTCCGAGTGGCGCAGCAGCAACTGGAGGCCGAGGCAGACGCCGAAGAAGGGCTTGCCCGATTCCACCGCGCGGAGGATGGCCTTGTCCATCCCGCCGGCGGCCAGGTTGCGCATCGCCTGCGGAGCGGCGCCTTGACCCGGGAAGACGACGGCCGCTGCGCCCTCGAGCGCGTCCGGGTCGGTAACCAGTTCGGCCGGGTGGCCCAAGTGGTGAAAAGCCTTCTGTACGGAGCGCAGGTTGCCCGCGCCGTAGTCGATGATGGCGATGGGTTCCACGCAGGCGATTGTACGCCCTCACACGCGGTTGTACGGCAGGCGGCGGTCTTGGTAACGCGCGAGGATGAACAACAGGTCGCTCGCGCGGTTCAGGAACCGCAGCACCTCCGGGCCGTGCAGCAGTCCTGCCTCGCCCAAGGCGACGGCGCGCCGTTCGGCGCGGCGGACGATTGCGCGGGCCAGGTCGAGCGCCCCGGAGGCAGGCGTGTCGCCGGGCAGGACGAAAGCGCGCGGCAACTCCGTCTCCGACTGGAGGCCATCGATGAGTTCCTCCAAGCGCTGCGTCATTTCGGGAGTAACGGCGCCGAAGTGCTCCGTCAGCCGCTCGCGGTAGCCGGAGGCGGTGGCCAGTTCGGCGGCGGCGGTGAAGAGGTGGCGCTGGAGCAGCTCGATCGTCTCGCGGACGCGCGGCTCCGTCGCCAGGGCGCGCGCAAGGCCCAGGGCGGAGACGGCCTCGTCTACGGCGCCGTAGGCCTCGGCGCGCGGGTCGGCCTTGGAGACGCGCCCGCCGTACAGCAGCCCCGTCTCGCCCTCGTCGCCCGTCTTGGTGTAGAGCCGCGGCGCTTCGTCCGCCATAGATGCGGATTATAGGCGTGGCGACGGCGAGCGAAACGCATTGACACGCGCGAGCGAAATGAGTAGCATTGAAATGTTGCCGTGCGAGCAGGGGCTTTGATAGCCGCGCGGGCCACGGCAGGAAGAAGGAGCGATGCCGACCGTCAACCAGTTGGTGCGACAAGGCCGTAGGCGCGTGGTCAAGAAGACCAAGGCGCCTGCCCTGCGCTTTGTTCGGAACACGCTGCGCAACCGCGTGTACCGCAACGACGGCAGCCCCCAGAAATTGGGCGTGTGCGTCCAGGTGCGGACGGTGACGCCCAAGAAGCCCAACTCGGCGCTGCGCAAGGTGGCGCGGGTGCGGATGACGAACGGGATGGAGGTAACCGCCTACATCCCGGGCGAAGGGCACACGCTCCAGGAGCACTCGGTGGTGCTGATTCGCGGCGGCAGGGTGAAAGACCTGCCGGGCGTGCGCTACCACATCATCCGCGGCGCGCTGGACGCGACCGGGGTGAACGGGCGAAAGCGGGGGCGCAGCAAGTACGGCGCGAAGCGCAACCCGCGCTAGCCGTCCGCAACGCCGAGGCCGCGCGCCTCGCCCACGCAGCTCCGCCAAGACACAGACAACAGAGGACAGATTACGGCCGCGAGCGGCCTGGCGAGGATAGAGGCACGATATGGCGCGGCGGCGACGCGCAGAACGAAGGAAGATAGCTCCCGACCCGCGCCACAACTCCGTGGAGGTGGCGCAGTTCATCAACTGCGTCATGCTCGACGGCAAGAAGACGGTTGCCCAGCGCGTCGTCTACAAGGCGTTCGACCAGGTCGAGCAGGAGGCCCACCGCGAGGGGCTGGAGGTGTTCACGCAGGCGATGCGCAACGTCATGCCCAGTGTCGAAGTGAAGTCGCGCCGCGTCGGCGGCGCCACCTACCAGGTGCCCATCGAGGTCGCGGGCAATCGCCGCCAGGCCCTGGCTATGCGCTGGCTCATCAACGCGGCGCGCGCGCGCAACGGGAAGCCCATGCACGAGTGCCTCGCCACCGAACTGCTGGAGGCGTCACGCGGCCAAGGGGCGGCGGTGCGCCGCCGCGAGGAGTTGCACAGGATGGCGGAGGCGAACCGCGCGTTCGTACATTACCGATGGTAGCAACACAGACGAAAGCGGCGGCGGACGCAGCGCCCGCGGACAACCTGGCCAAGGTCAGGAACATCGGGTTCATCGCCCACATCGACGCCGGCAAGACGACCGTAACGGAGCGCGTGCTCTTCTTCTCCGGGCGCACCTACAAGATCGGCGAGGTGCACGAGGGCACCGCCGTGATGGACTGGATGGCCCAGGAGCGCGAGCGCGGCATCACCATCACCGCCGCCGCCACCAAGACCCAATGGCGCGGCCATACCGTCAACATCATCGATACCCCCGGCCACGTGGACTTCACCGCCGAGGTCGAACGAAGCCTCCGCGTCCTTGACGGAGGCGTCGTCGTCTTCGACGCCGTAGCCGGCGTTCAGCCCCAATCGGAGACGGTCTGGCGGCAAGCCAACCGCTACGCCGTCCCGCGCATCTGCTTCGTTAACAAGATGGACCGCGTGGGCGCCAATTTCGACCGCACCGTCGATATGGTGCGCCACCGCCTCAAGGCCACGCCCATCCCCGTCCAATACCCCATAGGCGCGGAGGACGAATTCCAAGGCGTCGTCGATCTGGTCTAGGAGCGCGCGTGGTTCTTCGACCGAATGGGCGAGCCGGGCAGCATGCGCGAGGCGCCCATCCCCGCCAACATCGCCGACGCGGTGGCTAAGGTGCGCGGCGAGATGATTGAGCGCATCTCCGAGAACGACGAAGTGCTGATGGAACAATATCTGAACGGGGAGACGCCCGCGCCCGCCGAATTGAAAGCGGGCCTGCGCCGCGCCACCGCGGCCAACCTAGCCACCCCCGTCTTCTGCGGCTCGGCGCTCCAAAGTCTCGGCATCCAACTCCTCCTCGACGGCGTCGCCGACTATCTGCCCTCGCCCCAAGATGTCCCGGCCGTCCGAGGCCTCGATGCTCAGGACGCGATGGTCGAGCGCCCGGCCGATCCGGACGCGCCGTTTGCGGCGCTGGCCTTCAAGGTGGTGACCGACCCCTACGTGGGTCGCCTCGTCTACTTCCGCGTCTACTCCGGGCGCATCAAAGCGGGCGCGACGGTCTACAACTCCGTCAAGCGCCAGCGCGAGCGCATGGGACGCGTCGTGCTCATGCACGCCAACCGCCGTGAGGAGGCGCCGGAGATTGGCGCGGGCGAGATCGGCGCCGCGGTCGGACTGAAGAACACCTTCACAGGCGAGACCATCTGCGACGAGGGCGCGCCCGTAACGCTGGAGGCCATCCGCTTCGCCGAACCGGTCATCTCCGTCGCTATCGAGCCGCAGAGCCGCGCGGAGCAGGACAAGCTCACCGACGCGCTGCTCAAGCTCGCCGAGGAAGACCCGACCTTCCGCGTCCGCTACGACGAGGAGACGGGGCAGACCATCATGTCCGGCATGGGCGAACTGCACCTTGAGATACTGGTTGACCGGATGAAGCGCGAGTTCGGCGTGATCGCCGCTGTCGGACGCCCCCAAGTCGCCTACCGCGAAGCGATCACCAGACCTGCGCGCGGCGAAGGGCGCTTCGTCCGCCAGACGGGTGGGCGCGGCCAGTACGGCCACTGCATCCTCTCCGTCGAGCCCGGCGAGGCCGGGACGGGCTACGTGTTCGAGAACAAGGTCGTGGGTGGCGCCATCCCCCGCGAGTACGTCCCCGCCGTCCGCGCGGGCGCTGAGGAGGCGCTTCGCACCGGCGTCGCCGCCGGTTACCCGGTGCTCGACGTCAAGGTGATGCTGACCGACGGCACGTTCCACGCCGTCGACTCGTCGGAGATGGCCTTCAAGATCGCCGGTTCCATGGCGGTCAAGGACGCGCTCGGCAAGGCCGGGTCGGTGCTCCTGGAGCCGGTCATGGAACTGCAAGTCATCACGCCGGGCCAGTACCTGGGCGGCGTGCTCGCCGACCTGAGCAGCCGCCGAGGGCGCATCAGGTCGATGGAGGGCGAGGGCGACACGCAAGTGTTGGAGGCCGAGGCGCCGCTGGTCGAGATGTTCGGCTACGCGACCGACTTGCGCTCGGCCACGCAGGGCCGCGCCACCTACTCGATGGAGTTCGGCCGCTACGAGCGCGCGTCGGCGGCAGGCGCGGTTGCGCGGAGCGCCTAGGGGGAAGCATGGTCGAGCAGCAGCAGAGCACCGCCCGGATACGCAGTGCGACGCCGCAGCGTGAGCGCCTGCGCATCACGCTCAAGGCGTTCGACCACCGGCTCCTTGACCAGTCGAGCGGCCAGATCGTGGAGGCCGCCGAGCGCACCGGCGCGGCAGTGTCGGGCCCGGTGCCTATGCCCACGCGCATCCGCCGCTGGTGCGTCATCCGCTCCCCCCACGTGGACAAGGACTCGCGCGAGCACTTCGAACTGCGCATCCACAAGCGGCTCGTGGACATCCTCGAGCCGAACTCCAAGACCATCGACGCGCTGACGCGCCTGCAGATGCCTGCGGGCGTGGACATCGCCATCAAGACGTAGGACGCAAGCGGTGATCACGGGACTCCTGGGCAGGAAGGTCGGCATGACGCACTACTTCGGCGACGAAGGGCGCTTCGTGCCCGTAACGGTGCTCGAGGTCGGCCCGTGCGTCGTTACCCAGGTCAAGAACGCCGTAACCGACGGCTACGAGTCGGTGCAGGTGGGCTTCGGCCACGCGCGCCAACTGAACCGGCCCGAGCGCGGCCACCTTCGCGACAACGGGAATCTGCGCCATCTCCGCGAGTTCAAGACGACCGACCTCGGGGAGCACCAGGTGGGCCAGCGCCTCGACGTAACGGAGTTCCGCCCCGGCGAATACGTCCACATCAGCGGCGTAACGAAGGGGCGCGGCTTCCAAGGCGTGGTGCGCCGCTACGGATTCGGCGGCGGCCCGCGCACCCACGGCCAGGGCGACCGCCTGCGCGCCGTCGGCTCTATCGGCGCGGGCACCTAC
>JAPPFU010000165.1:3342-5638 GCA_028875085.1 Chloroflexota bacterium | reverse complement strand
ATGCAAGACAGGGCGTTCGTTGAGGAGACGAAGGCGCTGCTTGCGCAGGCCAATCGGGACGCCGACTACTTCGACTCCATCTACGAGCAGGTGCTTGAAGAGCACCCGGACGAGTTCGTCGCCGTCTACCACGGCAAGGTGGTCGCCGCCCACAAGACCTACGAGGGCGTCGTCGCCGAGATTAAGCGGCAAGGGATTCGGGTCGACCTCGCGATTATCAGGGACTTCGAAACGAACCCCATCCCGCTCGCCCTCTAACCGATGACCATCCATGGGCGTTACGTTCACGTGGAGGGGCGGCCTGCCGCGCCGCGTCTTGAGGCGTTTGTCTCAGTAGGCGCCATGCGCCAAGCCGCCCGAGTGGTCTTCCTAGTGGACACCGGCGCCGACCGTACTACGCTGATGCCTCGGGACATCAACGCTCTCGGTCTTGACCTACGATTAGACGAGTTTGGCCGGAGCCAAACGACGGGCGTCGGCGGCAGCGTGCAAACAAGCCAAGCCCCTGCCTCCCTCTTCTTTGCGGATGACGAAATCCCCGACGGCTTGCGCAGGGTCAACCTCATCATCGACCTTCTCATGCCGGAGGACGCGCAGGCCGCGGCAAGGCTGCCATCGCTCCTAGGCAGGGACTTCCTCAACCGGTGCGCGTGCGTCTTCGATCCCGCTAACAACCGCCTTGCTATCGACTACAAAGCGGTGCGCCCCGCCTGACGCCAGCCCAACCCGCGCCCTGCGCCGTTGACACCGCGCCCCGCCCGCTGCTACCGTGAACCCTACATATGAACAACATCTGCTGCTGTCCCCAGCGCGCGTAGAGCGCGGGCGCCCTCCCCATCCGCAGGAGGCGTCCCGCTCCATCGCGCACGGCCGAGGGAGGCGGCATTTTTCATGCCCGCGAGCGTTGCGGGCGGAGGAGTAGCGCCGATGGCCGCAAGCGCCCAGCCCGGCCTCATCGACAACACCAAGGGGGTCATCCCCTACCTGGCGGTCGAGCCGGACGAGTTCGCCGTCGAGGCCGCCAAGTACCGCGCCGGCGAGTTCGACGACAAAGTCTTCACTCCCTGGCGCTTGCGGCGCGGCATCTACGGCCAGCGCCAGCCCGACGCCCAGATGGTGCGCGTCAAGCTCCCCGGCGGCCTCGGCACGGCGGAGCAGGTCGAGGCGCTCGCCCAGGTCGCAGAGGAGTTTGCGCCCCTCAAGAAGGGGCACATCACCACCCGCGAGAACATCCAGTACCACCACGTCAAACTCGAGGATGTCCCCGCCGTCATGCGCGTCCTCGGCGAATCGGGCCTCAGCACCCGCGAGGCGTGCGGCAACACCGTTCGCAACGTCATCGCCGACCCGATGGTCGGCGTCGACCCCCACCAAGTGTTCGACGTCACTCCCTACCTCGTCGCCTACGTCCGCAGGTTCGTCCGCCACCCCGTAACCCAATCGATGCCCCGCAAGTTCAAGACCGCCTTCTCCTCCGGCGAGCACGACCCCGCCATCGTCGGCATGCACGACCTGGGTTTCGTCGCCCGCGAGCGCGACGGGCGCAAGGGCTTCAAGATAGTCGTCGGTGGCGGCACCTCCATCATGGCCAAGAGCGCCGAGACGCTCTACGAGTTTGTCCCGGTGGAGGACTACCTGCGCGTAACGGAGGCGGTGCTGCGCGTGTTCGACGCCGCCGACGAACTGCGCCAGAACAAGATGATGGCGCGCATCAAGGTGCTCATCCACCGCCGCGGCATCGACGCCGTCCGCGAACTGGTCGAGGCGGAGCTCGAGAAGGATTGGGCCGCCGAGGGCGACTTCGACCCTGAGCCGCTGATGGCCGTCGCGCAAGAGGAGCCGCCTCCGCCCAAGGCGGACGACGGCGCGGGCGCCTCCGTCAAGGAATTCGTGCTCTGGAAGCAGACCAACGTCTTCGCCCAGGCCCAGCCCGGCTACAACGTCGTTTACGCCAAGACGCCGCGCGGCGACCTCAGCCCCGGTCAGTTCCGCGCCATCGCGCGAATCGCCCGCGACTTCGGCTCTGGAACCGCTGCCCTCGGCGCCGAACAGAACATCGCGCTGCGCTGGGTTCCCGACGGCTCCCTCTTCGACGTGTGGGAGGCCCTCGATGCCATCGATCTCGGCGAGGCGGAGGTCCACACCATCACCGACATGACCGCCTGCCCAGGCACCGACTCCTGCAAGTTGGGCATCACCTCCTCTATGGGCCTCAACCGCGCCGTAACGGACGGCATGCGCGACTGGGACGACCTCCTCGCCGACCCGCACCGCCGCGAGGTACTTGCTGAGATGA
>JAPPFU010000165.1:0-3332 GCA_028875085.1 Chloroflexota bacterium | reverse complement strand
TCAAGAAGCTGCACGTGAAGGCGTCCGGCTGCCCCAACGGCTGCGGACGCCACCACCTGGCCAATATCGGCTTCCAGGGAGCCTCCATCAAAGGCCCCGGCGGCAACCAGATTCCCGCCTTCGAGGTCTACCTCGGCGGCGCCTACGACGGCGGCGTGCTCCAGTACGGCCAGCGCGTCAAGGCCAAGGTGCCCTCCAAACACGTCCCCGCCGCCGTCCGCCGCCTCCTCGACTACTACCAAGACCAGCGAACCCCGGGCGAGGAGTTCAACGACTTCGTCCAGCGCACCGGAACGGACGCCTTCGAGGCTATCCTCGCCGAATTCCGCGAGGTCGGCCCCCTAGGCAAGGACACCCTCGACTTCTACATGGACTGGGGCAAGACCGTCCTCTACAAGCTCGAGCGCGGCGAAGGCGAATGCGCCGTCTAATCCCCCGTCCGTTAGCCCGTAGGGTTTCCCCCCGGGGGAACGGGGGCGATAAAAGCACAAAACAACGCGCCCCGGGGTGTGGGTTGAGCACCCGCGGGGGGAGCGGGCTCCTATCATCGCACTAACGACGGCGCCCGGGTGATGAGGTTCAGCACCGGCGGCGTCAGCAGTCCCACCACGATCGGCGCTGCCACGCTCACCACAAGCCGCGCCAGCGTGAACTCCCATCCCATGATCGGCACGTCGAACTGGAGCGTGCGTATCACCGGCACCAGCGACCATGCCGTAACGAACGCGGCGATAGGGCCGTAGCCCGCGCCCGCCTGATGCAGCGACGCCAGCAGCGGGAACTGGATGTACGGCCCGCCCGGCGATATCGCCCCCGCTGCCGTCCCCACCAGCACTCCGCGCAGCCCCGACTCCGCTCCCATCCACGTGCTGATGATCTCGCGCGGCAGCACCACCTGGATGAATCCCGCAAGGATGAATCCCAGCGCCAACTGCACGCCGATTATCCGGAAGAGCCGCCCCGACGTGAGGAAGCCGTCGCGCACCCCGGCGCCGCCCTGCAACTTCCACGCGATGAGGATGACGATGACGACGAGCGCCGCGAGGACGGCGATAGATCCCATGCTTACCCCCGGCCGCCGTGGGCGGCCCTGCGCCGGTTGACTGACCATATCCGCGCGATTCTACCCCGTCCGTTCGCGCCGAGCGGCGCTTCGCAAGCGTATGCTGTGGACATGCGTTGGACGAACAAGGCAGTCGCCGCCGCGGCGCTCGCCGCCCTTGCCGCCGCGGCGCTTGCGTGCAGCCCCGCCGCAACGCCCACTCCCTCGCCCACGCCGACCGCTGCGCCTACTCCCACACCCACCCCTGCGCCCGCTCCCGCCTACGAGATACGCACCGTCCTGGAGAAGGACGCCATTCCCGCCATCCTCGAACCCCGCTTCCTCCAAGGCGAACAGGCGCATGCCCAGATGAGGCCGGACGAGCTGATCGTCGGCGTCTCCATCGGCGACGACCACCGCGCCTACGCCACTGCCCAGCTCTCGCTGCACGAGGTCGTGAACGACACGGTCGGCGGACGCCCTATCGCGGTAACATGGTGACCGCTCTGCTTTACGGGCATGGTCTTTGCCCGCGAGGTGGAAGGTAGGGAACTCACCTTCGGCGTCTCCGGCAAACTCATCATGAACGCCGTCGTCCTCTACGACCACCAGACCGACACCCTCTGGAGCCAGTTCCTCACCGAGGCGGTTGAGGGTGAGCTGGCAGGGGCGAGGTTGGAGTTGCTCCCCTCCCAGTTGACTACGTGGCAGGCGTGGGCCGACCGCTACCCGGACACGCTCGCGCTTGACAAGACCCTGCACAGACGCAGGAGCGACCCCGCGCTCCTCACCGACCCCTACGAGGGCTACTACCGCAGTGACCGCGCCGGCATCCTGGGCGAGACCAACCCCGACGACCGCCTACCGCGCAAGACGCTCGTCGTGGGCCTCGATTGGGGCGGCGCCCCCCGCGCCTACGACCTCCCGACGCTCGCCGGCGCGCGCGTCGTCAACGACTCCTACGGCGGCCAGCCCATCGTCGTAACTTACGACCCCGCCTCCGGCGCTCACGGCGTCTTCTCCCGCGAGGTCGAGGGGCGCACCCTCACCATGCGCCCAAGCGATTCGCTGACGATGCAGGACAACGAAACGGGCTCGACGTGGGAGCAGAGCGGCGGCGCAGCCATCGCCGGGGCGCTGTCCGGCGCGCGCTTGACTCCGCTCCGCTCCTTCATCGCCTACTGGTTCGCATGGTCCGACTTCCATCCAACCACCGAACTCTACGCGCCCGACGCGGACGGATAGCCGCCGGCGCGGCGGCCACGGACAGGGACAAGGAGACATGGCGCAGATGAGACGGCGTATGGCGATAGGCGGCGCGGTATTGGCGTTGGCGGCGCTGCTGGCCGCCTGTTCGAGCGGCGGCGAACCGTCTCCGGACGTGCCCGGCGCGCCCAACCTCGCCCTGGCCGACTTCACCATCTCCACCTACCAGGGCGCCGACGTCATCGGCGGGGAGGAGACGACGCTGGCGGCGGCGCTCGAGCACGCTGACAAGCCCATCGTGCTCAATTTCTGGGCCGGGCTGTGCCCGCCCTGTCGCGCCGAGATGCCCCACTTCCAAGAGGTCTACGACGAACGCTCCGACGAGGTGCTCCTCCTGGGCATCGACATCGGCCCGTTCCAGTTGCTCGGCACGCGGGAGGAGGGCCGCGCCCTCCTGGCCGAACTGGACGTCGACTACCCTGCCGGGACGACCTACCAGGAGACCATCCTGCGCGACTTGGAGATCCTCGGCATGCCGACCACCTTCTTCATCCGCCGCGACGGCGCCCTCCACGCCAAGTGGGCCGGCCTCCTCACCAAAGACAAGCTGAACGAGCTGATCGACGAGATGCTCTAACGGCTAGCCGCCCCTCGGCTGAGGGTGCGGGGCCGGGGAGAATTGGGGCAGGTTGGGGAGGAAGACGCCGTTTTCCCTCTTGATACTTGCGGATGGGGTGTTGCTAGCATCGGCGGTGGCGCTATTCACACTTTCGTGAGGGGGGAGCTCGGAATGATTGGCTACTGCATGAAGTGCCGGAGCGAGAGCGAGATGGCGGAGACGCGGGCGGTGACGATGCGGAACGGCAGGCCCGCGACGGAGGGCAAGTGCCCCAAGTGCAACACGCGGATGTACCGCCTGGGCAAGGTCTAGCCGCCCGCCCAGGCTTCATACGGCGCACGCAAGCACGGCGGCGACGGGCGCTCGCGGGCGCCCCGAGCCGCCGTCGCAGTGGATAATGGCGCTGCGGGAATCCGGGCCGGTCGAGCGAGGCGCCGTTGGAAGTCACACTGCAAGGGATACAAC
>JAPPFU010000089.1 GCA_028875085.1 Chloroflexota bacterium | reverse complement strand
TTGTTCGCACCACGTGTGCTTGCAGAAGGGGCACATCAGCACGCCGTGCCCCTCTTCCGGCAGGCGGCTCAGCTCGCGCGCGCCCATGGCCGCGCAGCGCGGGCAACGCACCCGTTCGTGAATCAGCGCCGGCATCCCGTCCCTCCTGCTCCGTTGGCCTTGCTTGGCTTGGTTTTCGCTTCTATGCAATGAGATGTTTGCGACGCGACAATACTACACGGCGTCATCATGATGGTGTCAAGGGCCTGTTGTACAATCGGCGCCATGACATCGGCACACACCGACCTCGCCGCCTTCATTCGCGCGTGGATAGACGAGCGGGAGACGACGCAGCTGTGGCTCGCGCGGCAGGCGGGCATCCCGCACAGCACGATGAGCGCGCTGTTCAACAAGGGCATCCTTCCGCGCCCCGACACGCTGCGGAAGATTGCCCGCGCGATGGGCGTGCCGCTCAGCCTGCTGCTCGTCCACGCGGGGCACCTGACCCCCGAGGAGTACGAGACGCCCATCAAGGAGTCCGACCTGGCGCGGCTGTACGAGTTCGGCGACCTGTCGGACGACGAATGGGAGCAGGTGCGGGAGTTCGGACGCTACGTCCGCAGCAAGCGCCCGCGCCCATCGGCGTAGCGCCGCCCGCTCCCTACCCTGCCTTAACTCCCGCGTAGGCCAAGACCTCTGTCAGCGACGACACGCGCGGGCCTGTCCAACGCAGCGCCTCCTGCTTGTAGGCCACCCGCGCCGGGTCTTCGTAGGGGACGCAGATGAGGAGCGGGTCCATCCCCACGTTGCGCGCGCCGGTCAGCTCGTAGTCGCCGCCGTCGCCCACGTAGAGGCAATCGGCGGGCGCGACGCCCAGCATCTCGACCGCGAGGCGGTAGATGCGCGCGTCCGGCTTGGCCAGGCCTACCTCCGCCGACAGCACGGCGCGATCGACCAGCGGCGCAATCGCCCCCTCCTCCCACACCTCCACGACGTCGATGCTGCAATTGCTCACCATCGCCACGCCCAACCCCGCCCGTTGCAGCGCGTCGATGACCGGCGCGGCGTCGGCGCGGGGCGTGAGCGCCTTGCGGCTCGCCTCGCGCCGCAGCGCGACGAACCGCTCCACCCGGGCGGGGTCTTCCTCAAGCCCGAGCAAGCCGAAAACATGGCGCGCATACGCTTCGATGCTGGGAAACTCGCCCACCGAGCGTCCGGTCATGGTCTGCCGCCAAGCGCGGTCGAACGCCTCTTGCGGAACGCCTGCCGTCTGCGCCCAGCGCTCCATGATGCCGCCGAAAGCGTGGCTGGGCTCGTCGGCCAGGGTGCCGAACATATCGAAGATGACCGCCTTATAGGTCATGCGGGGGGTTCCTCCTGGGAATGATCAGGCTCCACGATGCGCGCGCCGCGAGCAAGGCGGGCGAACAGGTCGGTTCCCGCCGTGAGGCCGCCGTCCACCGTCAGGTTCGCGCCGGTTACGAAAGAGGCGTCGTCGGAGGCGAGGAAGAGGACGGCGCGGGCGATCTCCTCAGGCTCGGCGACGCGCCGCAAGGGGTAGAGGGCGCCGACGCGCTCCCAGTAGCCCGGCTCGCCGGGGCGTCCGCCCCCGATGGAGGTGCGCACAGTGCCGGGCGACACGACGTTGCAGCGCAGGCCGCGCGGGCCGTACTTGACGGCGATGGTGCGCGTGAGCGAGTTCACTCCCGCCTTGGCCGCGCTGTAGGAGTCTTGCGCCAGGCCCATCATCCCGTTGACGGACGAGACGTTGACGATGGCCGCGCCCGGGCAGCGCGCCAGCAAGTGCGGCAGCGCCGCGCGCGCGCACAGGAACACGCTCGTGAGCGCCGCATCCTGGTCGCGGCGCCAGTCCGCTTCGTCCATCTCCTCCAACGCCTTGGCGGTGGTCGAAGCCGCGTTGTTCACAAGGATGTCCAGCGCTCCGAGGCGCTGGGCGGCCTCCCGAACCGCTGCGTCCACATCCGCCGCGTCCGTGACGTCGGCGTGGAGGAAGAGTGCGCTGTCGCCGGTCTCGGCGGCCACGCGGCTGCCCTGCGTATCGTCCACGTCGAGGATGGCGACGCGCGCGCCCTCGGCGGCGAACAGGCGCGCGGCGGCGGCGCCGATGCCCTTGGCCGCCCCGGTGATGATGGCGGACTTGCCCGTCAATCTCATAGGCGCGCCGCCCGCGCGGCGGAGGGAGTGTCCGCCAGGTCAAGCCCCATTTACGCGTAAAACGAGCGAAAGGCAGCCTACTATCCCACAATCCATCCCACGCACCAGTCCAATAGTGTTGACCGCCGAGCCTGCACTACGCTTTGGCACCTGCCGCAGGCATGCAGTCCGGCTACAACTGTACTCTCCATTTCGACCATAGTCGAGCGGATGAACCCTACAGGCCCAGGAAGCACACAGAACAACCTTGCCAAGCCCGATTCGGCGTAGGCGACATCGAGCGCGATAGATTGGACGAGCTGATGCGTGCTACAGCCCCCAGCAGCGCGAGGCGTATCTCACGGGACTGCGCATCCTGGCGCAAGTCGCAATACGCGCCCACCTGAGGCGCGAGGCCGCAGCGTCCGAGGCGCCTCATGACAGCGGAGGCGAGGAGGAGTGATGGCCGCTATTCCGGTCTCCCACCCGGACTGGCGGCGATCGGCCCTTGATGGCAGCGCGCCTCTCTTGGGGGCGGCGTTTGCCCGCGGCCGCAAAGGCGTGGAGGTAGAAGATGGTTCGCTTTCGCAACCCGCCCGAACCGAAGCAGCACTCCAGCAGGAGCGCATCGCCCGGCAAATCGAAACCCGCCGCGCCTGACAGCCTGCGCCTCCCGGCGGCGCCTGAAACGGGGGTTCCGCCCGCTTCCTACCGGGTTCCGCCCCGACTTCACCCCGATTCCCGCCGTGAGAGGCTCGGCGGGGTGAGGGTAGGGCTTCCGCCTGCTTACGCAGCAGATTTCACCCCACCCGCCGCTTGCGGCCCGTCGTCGTGGAACGCTTCGACGACGAGCGCTTAGAAGCCGGCGTGGTGGTAGGAAGGAGTAGCCAATGACGGACACGACGGACATCGCGACGACGGAGGAGGCCGCCCGATTCCTGGGCATCTCCGCACGCAGGCTTCGCCAGCATCAGAAGGCGGGGCGCATCTTCCCCACCCCCGGCCTCAACTTGCGCTCGCCCTACGGCGGCCGGTGCAACTACTACGCCCGCGCCGACCTGCTCGACTTGCTGGGCGGGCCGGAGGTGCCGCACGCGCTCCTAGCCCGGCGCCTCGAGGACGAGGCGCGCCGTCTCACCGAATCCGTCCGCTACCAGCACACGGCGACGAAGACGGCCAAGCACCACGGCGTCGCAAAGGCAAGGAAGGAGGCGGAGACGCTCCGCCGCCGCGCCGCTGCGCACAGGGAGCAAGCCAAGCGATTGGAGCGGGCGCGTCTCGCGGAGATTGCCGACATTGAGCGCTGGGCAGAGCGGGAGACCAAGCGGCTGGTCAGTCACGGCGTCTTTCGCGCGCGGGAGCAGGTTGCGGAGCAGGCGAGCGCGGCGCTCGAAGAGATCGAACGCAAGTATGCGGGCGAGCTGAAGCCGTCGCCGCTGCGGCCTATAAGCGCAGCCGATCGACTGGCGATGTGGAAGGCGGCGTCCGCGTCCGTTGAGGACCGCCGCACACAACCGCAGCCACAGCGAGCGCTCCCAGCGTCCGCGTCAACCGAGCGCCCCGCGTCCGTTGAGGCCACTGCACCCCAACCCCAGCCGCAACGAGAACGTGCCTACGGCGGCGCGGGGTTTGGGGAGATTGGCGCAGAAGAGGAGCGGGTCAGTGTGTGGGGGCCGCCCCCTGGCTTCGAGGAGGTCGTCCAGGAGATTCGCATCATCTCGCGGCCCCCGCCGTCCAGGCTCGGCGGCCTCTAGGCCCTAGCCAGCAACGCCTGCCCGTGCGGGCGGGAGCATTCCGAAAAATCTTTCTTGTAATCGGCGAACCGAAACGTGCTCATATAGATATTACGCGCGTGAGGGATTCCAACCCCCGTTCCCCCTCGTACTGCGGCGCCCTGAGCCGTGCTGTGCCGTATGGAACGCGACCGCCTAGCCCGCGTCGCCGTCTATGTCCCTCAGGCCGTCGCCGACGAGTTGCGCGCCGCCGCGAGTGGTGAGGGGCGCAGCACGTCGAACTACCTTGCCCACCTGTTTGGCAACTAGGCGCGGGCGCGTTGGGAGCGGCGGGTGGCCCGCAGTCGAGGAGCTGTCGGCCAGCAGGCTGGTCATATGGAAGTGGATTGTGGCGGGCGGCTGAGGGTGGGGGGATGAGGGCTGCGAGGCCGCGTTCGGTGGTGCCGGTGGTCATGCTAAGCATCGCCTCGCGTCGAGATTTCGACCTCTCTCACCTCACCAGGCTGAACCTCTTCGATGGCGTTGCGGACGGCTTGCGTATGCCGCGCTATGAAGAGCCACGAAGTGTTCATCAGCACGACCACAGCAATTCGCCTATCCGACAGGTTCTGCTGGTGTTGGATGCCTTGATCGGTGGTGATGAGGACCTCGAACCCCGCTTCTTCAGCGCTATCCAGCAACTCTCCATTCGACAAGGCGTCCCACCCGCGCTCCCTAGCCTCCTCGACGGCATGGCCGAAGAGTCGGCGGCGCAGTTGCCTGGGCGTGCCGTTATCGAACAGGATACGCATGAGCTGCCTTGGCCCGGAGTTCCTGCGCCGCGTGATTGAGCACGGTCGCGACCTCCGATTCGCCCACCCCTCCGAACCACTCGATGAAGTCGTAGATGGTCGCGCCCGCAGCCAAATTCTCAAACAGGACGTACACCGGCAGCCGCGTGCCCTTGAACACCCAGGCGCCGCTGACCCTGCCGGGCACGCTCTCCACCGCCGGGCACTTGCTCCAGTCGATCATGCCGTCACCTCGCCTTCGGCTTCAGGCCGTTCCGTGCGCTTGCCGATGCCTTCCCCATTGTACGCCACTGGCCCATCGCCCTCTATCGAGGCCGGGGCCTCATCCGCCTCCGGCAAGTCGGCGTCCGTTTGGCGCACATCCACCTTGCCGGTCACGACGTCGGCGATGAGGCGCTCCTCGTCGAAATGGCGACGCAAGTTGGCGAGGTCGGTCTGGGCCCACAGCCCTTTGTCCTTGTAGTCGTCGCGTTCGCGTTCGAGGGCATCCGGCGCGGCGCCCGCGTCCGTTGTACCCTCGGCATGGAGCGGCTGCAGCTCGCTCGTCATCGCACGCGCTCTCGGGGCGGCCCGCCGCGCCCTCGCAGCATCTCGAAGATGGAGTCCAATCCACGCTTGAGGACGGCGACTACCTAACGTGATCCAGATAGCGGCGCGACGCGCGAGGGGAAAGAGCCGAAGCGCTCGACCAGTTAGCGCACGTCTCGACGCCCGCGAGGTTCAGGCGCAGTTCGTTCACCAGGTGCTTGATGATGCGCAGGCGGATGATGTCGTCGTCGGAGTAGAGGCGGAGCATGCCTGAGTTCATCAGGAAACAATAGTCTCCAGAATTGAGTAAGCATCGTTCTATGTTAGTGAAATATTGGAAAAGGGTTGACAAATTCAAAGCTATAGCTTTATAATCGATTAGCGTACCAAATATTACTTGAGAAGAGGTCAAGGTAATCCCTTCAGAAAGGGGATTATATACGAAGTAGCACAATAAACGCTTGACAGCGGGTTGCGCCTGTGC
>JAPPFU010000135.1 GCA_028875085.1 Chloroflexota bacterium | reverse complement strand
CCCCGCCTCGTACAACTTGAGGAAGAGCCACTGGTTCCAGCGGTAGTACGAAGGGTCGCAGGTGACGATCTCCCGCTCCCAGTCGATCACCGTGCCCATCGAGCGGAATTGGCGGCGCATCCGCTCGATGTTGGCGTATGTCCACTCCCCTGGCGGCGTCTGGTTGCGGATGGCCGCGTTCTCCGCCGGCAGCCCGAACGCGTCGAACCCCATCGGAAACAGCACGTTGTAGCCGCGCATCCGCATGTAGCGCGCGTAGGCGTCCGGCGCCGAGTACATGAACCAGTGGCCGATGTGCAGGTCGCCGGACGGGTAGGGGAACATCGTCAGCGCATACCACTTGGGGCGCGGGTCGTCGTCCGGCGTGCGGTAGAGGCCGTCCGCCTCCCAACGCCGCTGCCACTTCTGCTCGACGGCGAGGTGATCGTAGGGGACGGGGGCTTTGCGAAGGGTGGCCATAGCGATGGTTCGGGCGGGCGCGCCGTCACAGGGCAGTGTAGCGAAAGGCGGCGCGGGCGCGCTAGGCGGCGCGCTTCACGCCGCGACGGCCTTTGCGCCGAAGTAGCCTACGCACACCGCCGCCAACCCCGCCGCTACGGACGCTGCGACGTAGGCGGCGGCAAGGCCGGGCTGCCCGCCGCGCAGCAATGTCAGCGTCTCGTTCGTGAACGCCGAGAAGGTGGTGAAGCCGCCAAGCACGCCCGTCAGCAGCAGCAGGCGCGCCCCCTCCCGCAGACCCCCGGCCTCCGCCGCGGCTCCGACGAACACCCCGATGACGAGCGAGCCGAGCACGTTGACTGACAGCGTCCCCCACGGGAAGGACGACTCGCCCGCGAAGCGGCTCGTTACCCAGACTGAGAGGGCGTAGCGGGCGGCGGAGCCGGCGAACCCGCCCGCGCCGACGAGCAGCACGTCGCTCATCGCGGCGGCTCGTAGACGCCTTGCCAATCGCCCTTGCCGGGGAAGTCGACGTAGAGGCCCAGGTTCGCGCCGCCGATGACGTGCAGGTGCCCGTGCTCCTGCGTCTGCAGCGCGTCGTCGCCGAAGTTGCTCACGACGCGGTAGCCCCCCGGCGCCTGCGCCTCGCCGATCTCGATGGCCAGCGACGCCGCGCGGGCGAACAGCGGCGAGCGCCAGAACTTCCGCTGGTCGAGGTGCGCGCACGGCGCGACCAGCAGCATTAGCGGAACCCAGCGCAAGCGGTTGCGGAACACGACTAGGTCGTCGTCTTGATAGTGGATGTCGGCGGGCGCGGTATGGGCGGCGATGGCGCAGAAGTCGCACGTCGCGGCGACGGACGATTCATCCATCGCGCCGCTGGCTTTGGCGGGGCGCGCGCTCCTTGGCGGCGCCGACGCCGGGGCGGCGGAAGTCGGGCGCGTCGATCGGCACGCCGGTGACCAGCCGCTGGTCATTGAGGCGGGAGGCGATAGGGTCGCCCGCCTCGACAGGCAATTCCCGCGTGGTGATGATGGTGGGCAGGCTGGCGTTATGGCGGTGAACGATGAGTTGGTACAGTTTCTCGTTGGCCCAAGGCGTAGAGGTCTGAGCGCCCAGGTCGTCGAGGATCAGCAAGGGGGCCTGCCGCACCTCTTCGAAGAGCTGGTCGTAGGTGACGCGGCTGTCGGGGCTGAAGGTGTAGCGCAGATGGTCGAGCAGGTCGGGGACGAAGGCGAAGAAGACGGGTTCGCCGCGCTCCAAGCGCTTGTTGGCGACAGCGACGGCGAGGTGCGTCTTGCCAACGCCGGAATCGCCAAGCAGCAGGAGCCATTTTTCGGGAGATTCGGCATAGGTGAGGGCGGCGGTGAGCGCGGCCTGTAAGGCGTGGCGCGCCTCGCCCCTGGCGCCGTAGGGGGAAGTGGTGAAATTCTCGAAGGTCATGCTGGCCGCCATGACCGGATTGATGCTCCCCAAGCCCGAGAAGGAACCGGCGTCGCCAAGGTCCATCCGATGCGTGAGGCGCGCGTCGGCCAAGCGGCTCTGGACGCGCGAGTCGAGCGCGTCGAGCGGCGGAGCGCACGTAACGATGGTTGGCAGCCCAGCGGCAAAGCGGTGGTTCAGCACCTGATAGACTTTCTCGTCCGCCCAGGGCGTGGGGCTTTGCGCGCCCAGGTCGTCCAGCACCAGGACGGGAACGCTCTTCACTTGCTCGAAAAGTTCGTCGTAGGAGAGCTCGTGCTCGGGATTGAAGGAGGCGCGGAAGTGGTCGAGCAGGTCGGGGACGAAGGCGAAGAAGGCGGGTTCACCTCGCTCTATGCAGCGATTGACGGCGGCGGCGGCGAGGTGCGTCTTGCCTGCGCCGTGCGGCCCGGTGAGCAGCAGCCAGCCCTCGGGCTGCTCCGCGTAGGCGCGGGCGGCGTCGAAGGCCGTGCGGAAGCGTTCGCGCGCCTCGGCGCTCGCCGAACGGCCGGTCGGCTCCGTCGCGGCGAAGGAGACGCGGGCGAGCACGCCCATGTTGCTGTGGCGGCGCAGGCGCGCGAGCCGCTGCTCCTCGCTCAGCCGCACCTGGCATGCGCAAGGGACGGCGCGCCCGAAGCCGGGGTCGTTGAGCGCCGCGTCGCGCCGCAGCCACCCGCGCCCGCCGCAGATGGGACATGCCGACTCAGCCGGCTCGGCCTCGTCGTGCTCCAGCCAAGCGATCTCAGCCGCGGAGGCGGAGATACTCTTTTGCTGTAACCGCTTTAGGATGTCGCCCAGACTTTCCATGCCGGTCTCGTCCTTCTCGTTCCCAACGTTCTAACACGCGCTCGACGTAGCGCCACGAGCGCGCGTTGCTCTTGACGGCCTCGCCGATGGCGTCGCCTATCCATTCGTCCGGGTAGCGGTCTTGGGCGTCGCGCAGCAGGTCGGCGACCCAGGCGGTGAGCATGCCGATGTTCTCTTCGTAGAGCCGATAGATGGCCGGCCGCTCGGCGGGCGGCGCGCCGGGGAGCGGTGCGGCGGCGGGTAGCGTGGGCAGGAAGCGTTCGGCGGCGCGCCGCCCTTCGGGCGAATTGGGAAAGTAGACGCGCTCGGCGCCGTCGCCCGCCTCGAACAGCACCCCCCGCTCTACGGCAGCCGCGAGCGCCTGCCGGATGGCGCCAGGGCTGCCTAGCGCGGTAAGCAGCACCGGGTCGCCCTCGATCTCGTCGGCGGCGACGCATCGGGGCGGCCCGTGCTTCCCCGCGAGGAGCCAGAAGAAGCGCAGTGCGCACTTCAACTCGGCCAAGTCGCCGATGTCCTCCAGCAACTCGCCGAGCAGCGGAGCAGGCACGGGCACGGAGCGGACGCCGGAGGGCAGGCCGTCGAACGGAGGCACGCCTACGCCTCCGCTTGGCTGAGCGCGCCGGTGGCGAGGTTCTCGAAGCGGAAGAAGCGGCCGCGGAAGTAGAGCTCGATGGTCGGCGTCTGCCCGTGGCGGTTCTTGGCGATGACCAACTCCACCAGGTCTCTGGGATACGGCTGGTTGGGATGGCGCTGCTCCCACTGCTCCTCGGTGGTGTACCTGTCCTCGCGGTGAATGAAGGAGACCACGTCGGCGTCCTGCTCGATGCTGCCCGATTCGCGCAGGTCGGACAGCAGGGGATGGTGGTCTGGGCGCTGCTCGATCGCTCTGCTGAGCTGGGAGATGGCGATGACCGGCACGTTCAGGTCGCGCGCGATTGCCTTGAGCGAGCGCGTGATGTGCCCCAACTCCGTAACGCGATTCTCGCCCCGCGCGGCGGAGCCGCTGATGAGTTGCAGGTAGTCCACGACGATGAGGTCGATGGCGCGCTCGACGTGCAGCCGCCGCAGCTTGGAGCGCATCTGGGGCACAGTCTGGACGGCGGAGTCGTCGATGTAGATGGGCAGGTCGGACAGCGCGCCGATGGACTCCATCACGCGCGACTGCTCGGCGTCGGTGAGGACGCCCAAGCGCAAGCGGTGACCGACCACTTCGGCCTCGGCGCAGAGCAAGCGCAGCGCCAGGTGCTCGCGCCCCATCTCGAGGCTGAACGCGGCGCACACCGCGCCCTGCCCGGCGGCGTTGCGCAGGATGTTCATCGCCAGCGTCGATTTTCCCAGCGAGGGCCGCGCCGCGATGATGATTAGGTCGCCGCGCTGAAGGCCGCCCAGCACGCGGTCGAGGTCGGTGAACCCGCTGTTGATTGGGGCGATGTGGGCGATGCCCTGGTCGAAGGCCGCCGTGGCCTCCAGGTATTCGTCCATCACCTGGCGGATGGTCACGAAGTCGCGGACGGCGGAGCCGCCGCGCACACGGAAGAGGACGTCTTCGGCGCTGGTGAGCGCCTGCTCCACGTCGGCGGTGTCGGCGTAGCCGATGTCCGCGATGGCGCGCGCCGCGTCGATGAGGCGGCGCATGGTCGCCGTCCGGTAGACGATGTGCGCGTAGTGCTCGGCGTGGGTGGAGGTGGGCACCGTAGCGATGAGGTAGCTGAGGTAGGTCGCGCCGCCCGCGCTTTCGAGACGGTCGCGCAGCCCCAACTCGTGGGAGAGCGTCAACTGGTTGACGGCGTCGCCGCGCTGATACAACGCCTGGCACGCCTCGAAGCACCACCGGTTGCGCTCGTGGTAGAAGTCGGCGGGCGACAGAATCGTCGCCACCCTGGCGATGGCCTCGCCGTCGATGAGCAGCGAGCCGATGACGGCCTCTTCTGCGTCGGTGTCGTGCGGCGGCAGCTGCTCCAGGTACATGGCGCGTCGGCAGGGCTAGGGCTGCTCCTCCTCCTGTGCGATCTCCTCTTCCTGGGCAGCCTCCTCCTCGCCCTCCGCCTGCGACGCCTCTGGCTGCTGCGCCTCATCTTGCTCGTCTTGCTCGGCCTCGTCGCGCTGCGCCATCTCTTGCAGGTAGCCCTCAGGGACGACTTGGACGGTGACGCGCGCCTGCACCTCGCGGTAGAGGCGCAGGGTTACGGGGTGGTCGCCCGGGTCGTGGATCGCCTCGCCCAGCAGCACCTGGCGATGGTCGATGGGGCGGCCCACCGCCTCCGTGAGGCGCTGCGCCACGTGGCGGCCCGTAACGGAGCCGAACAGGCGTCCGTTGGGGCCGATCCGCGCCTCCACGACCACGTTCATCCCCTCGATGGCGTCGGCGACTGTCTGCCAGTCGCTCGACTCCTTGACGCGCTTGACCTGCGCGGCCTTCTCGATGACGTTGACGCGCTGCATGGCGTCGGGCGTGGCCGGCGCGGCCAAGCCCTTGGGCAGCAGGTAGTTGCGCGCGTAGCCGTTCTTGACTTCCTTCACTTCCCCGGCGTCGGCTGCGCCGGGCACGTCTTGCAGAAAGATGACCTTCATTCGTCCGTTCCTTATCCCGGGGTTTGGCCGCAGGGCGTTAGCGCCGCCCGGCCCGCCAAAGCGAAAGGATAGGCTATCGGAGCGTAGGCCGCATTCCCCTTGCGGCGCCAGTCCCGGTTGTCGCAGTCCCCACTGCGGCGGACGGGCCTAGCAAACGCGCCGCGCCGATTGTCCATGCGCCCCGGCGCGCAGACGCAAGAGGGCGCCGACCCAATTCGGCGGCGGGTTTTGCCCGCTCGCGCCGCCTCAGCCCGTCCGGCCCAGCGCCGCGTTCAGGCCGCCCTCCCACGACGCGCGCAGCGCCTCCAATGGCTCGTCGAACAGGCCACGCCAGGCGAGCCGTGCGCCGCCCGTTACGCCGAGCCTCGCGGCGGGCGCGCCGGCCTCGCGCGCCAGCGCAAGCA
>JAPPFU010000195.1 GCA_028875085.1 Chloroflexota bacterium | reverse complement strand
CCTCCCGGCTGGGGCTCGCGAGGGCGCAGCAGGTGCGGCTCCTCTCTACGGAGGGGAGTGATGAACGGGCGCCTCGTCCCGGTTGACCGGGACGGGGCGCTTCTGCGTTGGGGCGCGGCGCAAGCCCCGGCGTGCGATAATCCCAAGCGATGGCTATCCGCATCGGCATAGGCTCTCCCTCTCCGATGGCGCGCGAGGGGCGCGAGGCGTTCCTGCGCTACCTTGACGCGGCGGAGGCGCAGGGGTGGGACTCGGTCTGGTTCACCGACCGCATCGTCGGCCCGGCGTGGGTGGTGGACCCGCTCGCGGCGATGGCCATGGCGGCGGCGCGCACCGAACGCCTCAAGTTCGGCACGGGCGTGCTGCTGATGTCGATGCGCAGCCCCGTCGCCGCGGCGCGCGCCCTCGCCACCATCGACCACTTGTCCGGCGGGCGCATCGCCTCCGTCGGCGTCGGCGTCGGCCAGGAGTCCACGCTGGAGTACGACGCGATGGCGGCGCCCAAGCGCGAGCGCGGCTCGCGGTTGGACGAGGCCATCCTCCTCATGCGCCGCCTGTGGGCGGAGGAGCGCGTCGACTTCGAGGGCAAGCATCAGCGCGTCGCCGACGCGGGTGTGGCGCCACGCCCGCCGCGCGGCTTCATCCCCATCTGGATCGGCGGCAGGACGGAGCCCGCATTCCGCCGCACGGGGCGCTTGGGCGACGGTTGGTTGCCGTCGCAGGTGCTGCCGGAGGACTGTGCGGCGGGCATCGCCCGCATCGAGGCATACGCCGAGGCGGCCGGGCGCTCCATCCCGGACGACCACTACGGCGTGCAGCTCGGCGCGTACGTCGTCGAGCGCGGCGCCGTTCCGATGGACAAGGTGGAGCGCCACCTGCTGCGCCGCAGGACGGACGTGAGCCTCGAGGCGCTGAATCTGTTGGGGACGGCGGAGCAGATAACCGCCCGTATCCGCGAGTACGTCGACGCAGGCATCACCAAGTTCGTACTGAACCCCGCCTGCCCGCCGGATGAGGTCTTCGACCAGATGGCGGCGCTGGCGGAGGCGGTGGTGCAACCATTCCACGCGGAGCGTGCGCGCATATGAAGATAGGCATCGTCAACGTCACCGGCTACGCGGGCGTCGAGTTGGCCCGCATCCTGCACCGCCACCCCGAGGCCGATCTGGTGAGCGTTACCGGCAGGTCGGCGGCGGGCGAGCGGCTGGGCGACGTCTTCCCGCACCTGGACGAACTCGGGCTCGCCATCGAGCCGGAGATGTCTGCCAGCGTCGATGTGGTCTTCTCCGCGCTGCCGCAGGTCGCCTCCGCCGAGGCGTGCGTTCCGTTCGTGCGGAGCGGCGTGAAGGTGATCGACATCAGCGCCGACTTCCGCCTGCACGACCCCGCCGTGTACCGCGAGTGGTACGGCGCCGACCATCCCGCGCCCGGCCTGCTGGAGACGTCGGTCTACGGGCTGACCGAGCTTGACCGCGAGGGCGTTGCGGGCGCGTCCCTGGTGGCCAACCCGGGCTGCTACCCGACGGGTGCGCTGCTGGCGTTCGCCCCGGCGGTCAAGGCCGGCCTCATCACGGAGCGGGTTATCGTGGACGCGAAGTCGGGCGTCTCCGGCGCGGGCAGGGGCCTGAGCCTCACGACCCACTTCAGCGAAGTGAACGAAAACGTGTTCGCCTACGGCGTGGACGGCCATCGCCACCTGCCGGAGATCACGCAGGAACTGCGCCGCCTGCGCCCCGGCTACGAGCCGGAGGTCATCTTCATCCCCCACCTCATCCCGATGACGCGCGGCATCCTCGACAGCGTCTACGCCGACTTCGCCGACGGCGCCTTCGCCTCCCCCGAGCAGGCGAAGGCGGAAGTGCAGGCGCTCTACCGCGACTTCTACCGCGACGACCCGTTCGTGCGGGTGGTGGACGCCTCGCCTCAGACCAAGCAGACGTGGGGCAACAACCATTGCATCGTCTACCCCACCGTCGACCAACGCACGGGGCGGCTGATGGTGTTCGCCGCGCTCGACAACCTCGTGAAGGGCGCCGCCGGCCAAGCCGTCCAGAACATGAACCTGATGTTCGGCCTGCCGGAGGAGACCGGCCTCGAGCAACTGGCGCTCTACCCGTGAGGGAGGTGGGCGCGCATCTCGCGCCTGTCCCCGCGTGAACGCCCCGCCGCGATGTGCGACAATGGCGGAGCGCGCCCCCATCGTCTAGAGGCCTAGGACGCCACCCTTTCAAGGTGGAGATCAGGGGTTCGAATCCCCTTGGGGGCGCCACCCGCCGCGCCGCGCTACAATCGGGCGCATGCGCTTCGTCCGCCTACCCTCCTTCTACGGCTGGTACGTTGTCGCCGCCATCTTCTTCGTCTCGATGACGGCCATCGGCTCGCGGCAGGCGTTCGGGCTGTTCGTCAACCCGTGGTCGAAGGAGTTCGGCGTCTCCGTCGCGACCATCTCCGCCATCTCCTCCGTGGGTTGGGTGATCAACGGCCTTGCGCAGCCGGTGGTCGGGCGGCTGACCGACCGCTACGGCGGCCGCGTAACGATGGGCACGAGCCTGCTGATCCTAGGCGTAGGGACGGCCATCCTGAGCGTCGCGCCCAACATCTGGGTGCTCGGCTTCATCCACGCGGCGGTCGTCTCCTTCGCCGTGGGCGGCGTGATGTTCACGCCCTCGACCACCGTCATCGCGCGATGGTTCCGCCGCAAGCGCGGCACGGCGATGGGCATCTTGGCGGCGGGCGGCTCGTTCGGCGGCATCCTGGGCGTTCCCTTCATGGCCTACCTGCTGCTGCTGACTGATTGGCGCCAGACGTGGGGCATCGTGGCGGCGGTCATGCTCCTCCTCGGGCTGCCGCTGCTGCTGGTAGTGGTCAGGAATGATCCCTGGCAGCTGGGATTGCAGCCCGACGGAGAGACCATCGAAGAGGCCGGCCGCGCCGGGCCGCAGCGCCTCGGCCCGCTGACGGCGGAGCGTTGGCCGCAGTGCTTCCGCTCCGCCCCGCTGTGGCTGCTGGGGATGAGCTACGTCGTGTGCGGCATCACCACGGCGATGGTGGCGACGCACTTCGTGCCCTACGCCGAGAACGCGGGCATCTCCGCCAGCACCGCGGCCCTCGCCTTTGGCCTGCTGAGCGCGATGAACCTGATGGGCGTCATCGGCGCGGGGTGGCTGTCCGACCGCATGCCGCGCAAGAACATCCTGACCGCCATCTACTGGACGCGCGGCGTGGGGTTCCTGCTGCTCGCCTTCCTGCCCGCGGGCATCGGCATCTGGGCGTTCGCGGCGGTCGCGGGCGTCTCGTGGCTGGCCACCGTCCCGTTGACCTCTGCCTTGGCGTCGGAGATATACGGCGTGAAGAATATGGGCACCATCGTGGGCATCCTGACGATGGTGCACCAGTTCGGCGGCGCGGCGGCGGTGTTCCTGGCGGGCGTCTCCTTCGACGTGCTCGGCTCCTACACCCCGGCCTTTGCGGGAGCGGCGGCCACGCTCGCCGTCGCGGGCGTAACCGCGTCGCTCGTGCAGGAGCGGTTGACCTCCGCCCGCTACGTGGGCGTCGCGCCCGCCGCCGCGGAGGCTTAGCTCGTGCGCCCGCCTGCGCTCCACCACAGCGAGCCGGTCGACCCGACGCTGCTCGATTGGATCCTGCACCAGGTCGATCGCTTCTTGCCCTTTGACCCGGTGGTGGGCGTAGCGATCGGGGGCGCGCTGCTGTTGGCGGCGCCCGCCGTGCTCGCGGCGCTCGCGGTGCGGCACGCGCGGCGGAGGACGGGTAGGGCATGATTCGCGTAACCCCGTCCATCGCCATCGCCGAGTACGAGTTGGAGTTCCACTTCATCCGCTCGCCCGGGCCTGGCGGCCAGAACGTCAACAGCGTCTCCACGGCGGCGCAACTGCGCTTCGACGCGGCTAACTCGCCCTCGCTCCCGGAGGAGGTGCGCCGCCGTCTGCGTGGCGTCGCGGGACGGCGCATGAACGCGGCGGGCGTCGTCGTCATCACCGCGCGCCGCTTCCGCAGCCAGGACGCCAACCGCGCCGACGCCGTCGCGCGCCTCGTCAACCTTGTGCGCCGCGCCGCCGAGCGCCCCCGCCGCCGCGTGCCTACCGCCCCGACGCCTCAATCGGTGGAGCGGCGGCTCGAGGCCAAGCGCCGTCGCTCGCGCACCAAACAGCAGCGCCAAGCGGCTGATGACTCCTAGCGTGCAGGGCGGCGAGGCGTTACGCTAGCGGGTATGGAACGGCCCGTGCTTCCCGAGTGGAGCGGCGACAAGCTCCGCTACGTCGGCCCCCTGCAGACCTGCTGGAAGCTGGGCTACACCTTCTCGCACCGCCGCCAGCCCGCCGAGGACTACTACTCGGCGGCCATCAGCGCGCGCGTCCCGCTCCAGGACGGCGAGGCCTCCCCCGCGCGCTTCGAGTTCGGGAGCGAGCGCAAAGCGGCGGAGGCCGTCAAGGCCAAGGCCGCGGAGCTCGGCGCGGACGACGCGGGCGTGACGCCGGTCGATCCGCACTATGTGTACGAAGGCGAGGAGGTGGAGCATCGCTACGCGGTGGTGATGGCGTTCGAGATGGACTACGACACCATCAAGGACGTTCCGTGGGAGACGAACTGGGAATGGCTGCGCGTCTACGACCAGGCGTCGCGCACGGCCGTCGCGCTCGCCGAGCACATCCGCGGCCTCGGCTATCCTGCGCGCGCTCACACGCTGCGGGGCGAGCAGTTGGCGATGATTCCGCACGCTTACGCCGCCGGCCTGGGTGAGTTAGGCAAGCACGGCTCGCTCATCAACCGGCGCCTCGGCTCGATGTTCCGCCTTGCCGTCGTAACGACCGACCTGCCCATGACCCCGGACGCGCCCCGCGATGAGGGCATCGACGACTTCTGCTCCAAGTGCCAGATGTGTACCCAGTTCTGCCCCGGCGAGGCGATCGCGCCGGAGAAGCAGGAAGTGCGCGGCGTGATGAAGTGGGTGGTGGAAACGGAGAAGTGCGCGCCCTATTGGGCGTCCTATGAGGCGTGCGGCATCTGCCTGCAAGTGTGTCCGTGGAACGCCGGAGCGCTCGGCGGCGTGTGGAAGCGCATGTATATGGACGCGGTCCGCCGCGAGAAGCCCGCCGACCTCGTGGCCAAGCTGCAAAGCGGCGTGCAGCAGGCGTGGTCGCTGATGGAGCGGCCCTCCGCCCAAGGGTAGGGTCGCGCGGAGAGAAGCGATGGCGCGAACCGTCCTTGTCATAGAAGACGAAGAGAACCTGCGCGAGACCATCCGCCACAATCTCGAGCGCGAGGGGTTCGACGCGCGCACCGCCGCCGACGGCGAAGCGGGCCTAGAGGCTGCGCTGAGCGTGCGCCCCGACGTGGTGGTGCTCGACCTCATGCTGCCGCAGTTGGACGGGTTGGAGGTGTGCCGCGCGCTGCGCAGGCGCTCCAACGTCCCCATCCTGATGCTCACCGCCAAAGGTGAGGAGGTCGACAAGGTAGTCGGCCTCGAACTGGGCGCAGACGACTACGTTACCAAGCCCGTGGGCATGCGCGAACTGCTGGCGCGCGTGCGTGCGCTGCTCCGCCGCCCGCACGAGGCGAGCCCCGGGAAGAACTCCGCCGAAGTGCTGCGCGCGGGCGATTTGGAAGTGGACCGCGCCGCGCACGTGGTGCGCAAGGCGGGCGCGCCCATCGAGGTGCGCCCACGCGAGTTCGACCTGCTCGCGCTGCTGGTGAGCAATCCGGG
>JAPPFU010000079.1 GCA_028875085.1 Chloroflexota bacterium | reverse complement strand
ACCACGTCGTCGGGGACGGGCGTGGGGCCCGGCAGGCGCAGGTTCGTCATAGGGGGAAGCCTCCTGGTGCGGGAATGGGTAACGGGTCGGTTCGATTATAGGCGGGGGCGCCTATGTCAACAATAAGTGATGGCTATCACAAGCCTGACCCTGGAGCAGCAAGCCAGGGCGGGCGCCGCGGCGCCCGCCGGCGGGTTTGGAGTTCGGTCAGCATCCATTCACGCCACTTTACCGTCATTCCCACTTCCTCTCCGTCATTCCCGCGAAAGCGGGAATCTCGCCTCGATTCGGGCGACCAACCGGTCGCCCCTACGAATAGGAAGGAAGCGCCGTGTACAATCGCGGCGCTATGCCCGGCTTGCGCTTCATGGCGGTGTTCGCTCACCCGGACGACGAGACGTCTGCCGTAGGCGGCACGCTCTGCCGCGTCATCGACGAGGGGGGCGAGGCGCTGGTAGTAACGGCGACGCGAGGCGAGCAGGGCACGCTCGGCACGGGCGGCCGGCGCATGTCTCGCGAGGACTTGCCTGCCGTGCGCGAGGCGGAGTTGCGCGAGGTGCTGCGCTCCTACGGCCTGACGGCGCCGCCGGTGCTGCTGGGCTACCGCGATCAGGAGGCGCGCGACGCCGACCCGGCCGAGGTAACGGCGCGCGTGTTGGACGCGATGCGCGCGTTCAAGCCGGACGTGGTGGCGACGTTCGGGCCGCTGGGCATCTCGCGCCACGACGACCACATCGCCATCCACCACACGGCGCGGGAGGCGTTCTACGCCTACGCGGCGGAGGCGCAGCGGGAGACGCCGCCGCGCTTGTGGTACGCCGCCATCGATATGAGCGTGGGTGGGGACATCGACGGGCTGGAGCTGGACGGCCCGGAGGCGTCGCCGAACGTGTACGTGGACGTGGCGGACTATTGGCGCAAGAAGTCCGGCGCGCTGCGCCTCTACCGCTCGCAGGAGGACGCGCAGGAGTTCGCGGCCTACCTCGAGGCGAACTTCTTCGCCTGCGAGACGTTTCACCAGGAGCACCCGGCGCTGGCGGAGGGGAGCGTGACGCTGGGGTTGTGACGCCCTTCCGTCGTTCCCGCGCAATTCGGCAATCCGTAGGGACAGGTTTCAAACCTGTCCCTGTCATGTAACGCGCAGGCGCGCCCCCCTACCCCGCCGCGTCCTCCATCATCAGGCGGGCGACTTGGCGGCCCATACGGACGCTGTAGTTGGTGCCGCGGTCTTCGGGGTAGATCTGGGTGGTGTTGGCGAGGTAGAGACCGGGGATGGGCGTGCGGTGGTCGGGGATGCGCGCGGAGTAGTCGCGGGTGACGATGGGTTGGGCGGCGTCTACCTTGTGGTGGTGGTACTCGCGCACCCACGATTCGTCGAAGGCGGGGTTGATGCGGCGCAGGTGCGGCAGGTATTCGGCGTAGAGTTCGGCGGCGTCCATCTTGTAGAGGCGGTCGTCGCGGGACAGGTAGTTGGTGAGGTAGACGATATGGCCGCCACCGTAGTGCTCGGCGGGCATAAAGTTGGTGTGCTCGATGACGCCGAGGAAGGGCATAGAGCGGTCGCCGACGTACATCCAGTAGTGGGGGCTGAGCCGGCGGTCGAGCACCATGACGATGAGCACCGCGGAGAGGTACACCTTGTCGGTTAGCATCTCGGTGTAGCCGTCGGGCAGACCCTCGACCAGGCGCGGCAGGACGTAGGAGGGGACGGTGGCGAGCACGGCGTCGTAGGAGCGCGTCTCCGCCTCGCCGCCAAGTTGCACCTCCAGGCCGGCGGCGCGTCCTTCCTCGACGACGACGCGGCGCACGCCCGCGCCGAGCCGGACGTCGCCGCCGAGCGATTCGACGCGCTGCGCCAACACGCTGAATATCTCCTCGAAGGAGCCTATGGGGTAGCCGAGCTGCTCCTTGAAGCGCCCGCGCAACCCCTTGCCGCGGGAGGCGGTGCGGAGGGCGAACTTGTTCCACAGCCACGCCATGCTGACCTGGCCGTAGTAGGCGCCGAACTTGCCGCGCAGCATCGGCTCGAAGACGGCGCGGTAGATGGACTCGCCCGCGTGTTCCAAGAGCCACTCGGCGGCGGTTTGGCGCTCGAGCGAGCGCCACTCCTTGCGGCGTTGGAGCGAGAGCGTGAGCAGGCCGAGGCGCACGCGGTCAAGCGGGCTGAGCGGACGGAAGCGGAGCAGGTCGAAGGGGCCGGTGAAGCGCCAGACGCGCCCCTCGGCGAAGTAGCCGACGTTGGAGTCGATCCACTTCAAGCGGTCGCCGATGCCCAACTCCTCCATCAACTCCACCATCGACGTATCGCTGCGGAAGAGGTGGTGGTAGCCGCGCTCGATGGGCGTCCCGCCGACCTTGAAGGTGGACGCCTGGCCACCGAGGAAGGGCGCGGCCTCGAACACGTCGCAAGCGTGGCCGCGGAGGCCGAGTTCGTAGGCGGCGGCCAGGCCCGCCGCGCCCGCGCCGATGACGCCGACCTTCATCGCGCGCACTCCCTCTCCGCCGCCTGCTCGCCCTCCGCCGGTCGGCGCCCGGCCAGTTGGCCGAAGGCGATGCCGCGCACGGCGAGATAGCCCAGGCCAACGGCGATAGGCGGCAGCAGCACGGCGACGTGCAGCACGACGGCGTAGGCGGTCGCAAGCCCCACACCGACGCCGAGCGCCTCCAGCGACAGCACGGCAAAGAATTCGAAGGGGCCGACGGCGCCCTGCGACGACGGCAGCGCGGTGGCGAGGTTCGACATAGCGGCCATCAGCGCGAGCGCCGCGAGCATAGCCGCCAAGGAGTCGAAGTACTCATGCAGGCCGAATCCCAGCGCCACGATGTAATAGACCGCCAGTTCCGCGAACCAGACGGGCAGCGACAGCAGCAGCAGCTCCAGCAACCGCGTGGGGCGGTGCAGCCCCTCGAAGCCGCTGATGAAGCGCTCCGACAAGTCGTAGGCGGGCCCGGAGACGCGCGCGGGCAGGAGTTTCACGACGGAGCCCGCCAGCCGCTTGGCCGTGTCGGGAGCCAGTGAGATCAACACGATCAAGATGATGGCGAGTGTGTAGGGGATGACCACCGCCACGGCTATCAGCGCTTTGGGCAGCCCCAGCGTGTCGGACGCGAATGCCAGCAGGTCGTCGGCGGAGAGGTAGGCCGCCGCGGCGGCAAGCAGGAGCAACAGCGTGAAGCCGTCGAAGACGCGCTCGGCGACGATGGTTGCGAATGCCGTCGAACCGCGCACTGGCTCGCGGGTGGAGAGGAAGTAGCCGCGCACCAGTTCGCCCAGGCGCATGGGCAGTAGGTTGTTCGCCATGTAGCCGATGAGAATGACGGGGTAGAGGCGCACGGCGCGCACCTGGGGATGGAAGGGGCGCAGGAGGAATCGCCATCGGAAAGAGCGTATGGCGAAGGAGAGGAAGTAGACGACGATGGCCGGAATGAGGAAGGCGTAGTTGGCGCGGGCGAGCGCGTCGACCATCTCGCCGTAGTCGATGCGCAGGAGCAGCAATCCGACGAAGGCGGCGGTTACCGCAACGCCGAGCCAGAAGCGCGGCGTCGCCATCAAGCCTCTGCTGCGCCTCGCCTCCATCAGCGCGCCAGTATATCGGCCTAGCCCCCGCTCGCCGCCCGCAGCCGCGTGCAGGCTTGGGCCATATGCGCGAGGTCGTCCGTGACGTACACCGTGCCTTGCGAGCGGTACATCGCGCTGTCGAACCCGCGCGCGAAGAAGTAGTCGGCGCTCACGCGCCAACCCTCGCGCTGCGTTAGCCCGCGAGCCATCCCGCTCAGCGTCAGGTTGCGATAGGAGGCATTGGGGAACCACCATAGGTGGCTGAGGCTCCCCACTTCCGTGAACCCCGCCAAGAAGGGCGACGCGGCGGATGCGACGCCGCGGCTCGCCAACACCACGTCTACATCCGGCGGCTCGTTCAGCGGCATCGCCGCGAGGTTGCGATAGGTTGCGTTGGGGTAGTCGCGCAAGTACCAGCGCCACTGCCACGCGAAGTTGTCCGACTCGCCGCTCAGCACCCGCAGCCCTCCCTGTCCCAAGCCGCTGCGCTCGGCGAGTTTGGCGATGCACTCGGCGGCGTAGGTGGTCTCCTGCCCCGTCTGCGAGTAGACGAGCAGCTCGGTCGGGCGCTCGTAGCTCGCGTAGGAGTAGGCGGCGCGGGCGCTCACGAGCACCGTCATCCCGGTCAGGCAGAGGACGACGCCCAGGGCGGCGGCGGCGAGCGCGGGCTTACGCCACTCCTTGCGCGCTGCGAGCGCTAGGATCAGCGCGCCGAGCAGCGCAAGAACGAGGGAAACCCAGAAGCGCTCGCTGGACACGAACCCCTCGTCGCGCGCCACGCGCACGACGGCGTAGCCGCCCATGCTCACAAGCGCAAACCCCCCGACGCCCGCCCATACTGCGCGCCGCGCGCCGCGCGTCAACCGCCGGACTAGCCGCTCGGAGAGGCGTTCGCCGCCCTCCTCCGCGAGCGCCGGTAGCGCCGGGATACGCCACGCCGCCCCGACAAGCAGGCTGACGGCGCGCCCCGCGATGATCGCCAGCGGCAGCGTTATGCCCATCAGCAGCCATGGCATCTTCTCACCCGCATAGATGCCCGCGCCGAGGGTCGCCGCCGCCCAGAAGAGGACGAACCGGTCAAAGTGCTTGCCCTTGAAGAGCAAGTAGACGCCGCCAGTGAAGGCAAGCGCGGCAATCAGGAACTCGTAGACGGAGAGGCCGAGGAAGTAGTAGTACCAAGGCTGCCCTGCCCTGCCCACGGGCTGCTGCGCCATCCAATAGCCGAGCGAGCCCCATAGCCCGGTGAAGAAGCCTTGCCAGTTCGTGAAGACGCTCGTGTAGAGCACGAGCCACACGCCGCCGAAAGTGAGCGCCAATCGCGGCCAGCGCCGCCTGTCCCATAGGAGGCCGAGCGTTACGGCCAATGCAGTGAGCACCGCTACGAGGAATACCGCGACGTAGAGCGCGCCGCCCACCGGCGCGCCCGTCTCCGCGTCGGCGCGGACGACGCTGCCGTCCATCACGCCTGGGTGGTTCACGTCAGGGTTGACCAGGAGAATGCCCGCCCAGTCCTGCGCCAACCCCGCCGTCGGAGCGAACAGCGGCATCGACACCGTGGCCAGCACCAGCAGTAGCGTTCCCGCCGGGGACAGCGCAGCCAGCTTGCGCTCGCCCTTGGCCCACGCCCAGAAGCCGCGCCACGACATCGCAAACAGCGCAAGCCCCACGATGCCCGCCAGGAAATAGGTTGTCTCCTTGGTCGTGAAGGCGAACGCCCACAGCGCCGCCCATACGAAGAGCATCCACGGGCGTGGGCGTTCGGCGTAGCGGTAGATAAGGATGACGATGGCCAGCGCCCACACGGCCATGTAGACGTCGTTGCGGACGAAGCGCCCGAAGTAGAGCATCGTCGGCGAGATGAGCAGCAATCCCGACGCGGCGAACGCGCTCACGCGCCCAAGTTCGTTGCGCAGCAGATAGGGCATCACCACTAGAGCGGCGCCGAACAAGGCGGGGAGCAGGCGCGCGGCGACGTCGCTCGCGCCGATGAGCCGGTAGGTCGCCGCCGCCGCGTGGAAGAGGAACGGCCCGTGGGTGAGCGGCGTGTGGGTGTAGCCGCCGCCCTCGCTGAAGATCCATGCGTACCACGCGTGCAGAATCTCGTCGTAGTGCAGCGTGCGCCCACCCACGTCCCACAAGCGCGTCCCCAGCGCCAGCGCCGCAAGCAGCGCGAGCAGCGCGGCGTCGATGCGGTTGGCGCGCACCCATGCGC
>JAPPFU010000028.1 GCA_028875085.1 Chloroflexota bacterium | reverse complement strand
ACGCTCGACACCCTCAAGCCGTCCCCTGAACTCCGCCGCGCGTCCCTGGCCGCCCTTGGCGCCGAGGTCGAGCGCGTCTTCATGACCTGCGGCGCCGACGGCTCGCTGCTATGGGAGCGCGGCGAGACGCTGGCCGTGGAAGGCCACCGCGTGCGCGTAATGGACACCACGGGCGCAGGCGATCAGTATGCCGCCGGCGTGGTCTACGGCCTCACTCACGGCTACGGCGCCCGCGACGCCGCGCGCCTGGGAACCTACGCGTCGGCCCGCGTGGTAACGCACATGGGGCCGCGCCTTTCGGGATCGATCGCCGCCGAGATTCCCGCGATTCTTGCAGGCGCGCGCCCATAGGCGCTGCGCCGCTCGTCGCGCGCGTTGCGTGGTAGGGACAGGTTTCAAACCTGTCCCTACGATAGGAGCCTCAGCTACGCGGCGCGCCTACAGCCTGCCGCCGATGTAGTCGATGAGCACCTGGTCGTGCTCCTCGGGGTGCTCCCACTGCGGCCAATGGGCCGCGTCGTCCATGCAGTAGTACTTGGAGCCCGGGATGAGCGAGTGGAACTTCTCACCGACGTCGGGGCCTTCGCCGGGGTTGAACTCCGTCCAGAAGACGAGCGCGTCCTCCTTGAAGTTGGCGCAGTCCTCCTCTTGCACCCAGTAGTTCTCGAACTGCTTGAGTTCCACGAAGGCGTTGCGGTAGACGTTGTTCATCGAGGCGCGCACAGCCGGGTCCTGGTAGAGCTTGAGGCGGATGTCCACCAGTTCGTCCGTTACGCGGTCGGGCTTGGCCATCAGCCACTCGAGGCGTTTGCGGATGGTCTCCGGCGTGGGGTTGTTGACGGCGTTGAGGGAGGCGGTGGCGAGCGCCTGGAAGCCGTCGGGGTTCTCGCGGAAGCCGGGGCGGTCCTTCCAGACCACCGGCGCGCCCGTGTTGAGGATGAGCTTGCCCGCCTTGCCGGGGTACTTCAGGCCAAGGTGGAAGCAGACGATGGAGCCGAGCGATTCGCCCTCGATGTGCGGGCGCTTCAGTCCCTGCGTGTCGATGAAGTCGACCAGCGAGTCCACGTAGGCGTCGATGACGTGGTCGCCGTCGAACGGCTCCTTCTGCGAGTAGCCGTGGTAGAGCAGGTCCATCGAGAAGACGTGGAAGTGCTTGGCGAGGTTGGGGATGTTGCGGGCGTAGGTCTCGCCGTGGCCGCCGATGCCGTGCAGCAGGATGAGCGGCTCGTTGGACGGGTCGCCCATCTCGATGCCACGCAAGTACCACTGGTTGCCCTGGTAGACCTTCACCTCCGCCCCCATCAACTCCACCCACACCGACTGCCACTCTGTCAGCGGCTTCTCCAACACCGACACTTTGGTCGCCATCGCCCAACTCCTCATCGTGCAGTTGGGCGCGTTCTATCACGGGCGGGCGCGCGAGGCAACGCCGCCCTATAATCGGCGCGTGGACGCCGCCGCGCGCATCGCCGCCTCCCCAGAAGAGATCGAGGCCGCGCTAGAGGTGCGCCGCGTGGTCTTCATCGAGGGCCAAGGCGTGGACGAGGCGTTAGAGCGCGACGGCCAAGACGGCGAGGCCATTCACGCGATCGCCTACGGCAGCGGGCGCGTTGTCGCGGCGGGGCGCATGCTGCCCCAGGCTGGCGGCGATAGGACAGTGGGGCGCGTCGGGCGCATGGCCGTCCTGGCGGAGCATCGGCGCAAAGGCTTGGCGACGGCGGTGCTGCGCGCGCTGGAGGCGGAAGCGCGGCGGCGCGGCTGGCGCGGCGTGGAACTGCACGCGCAAGCCTACGTCGCGGAGCTCTACGCCAAGGAGGGGTACGCGGCTATCGGCGCGCCCTTCTCCGAGGCGGGCATCGAGCACGTTACGATGACCAAGGCGCTGTAGGCGCGCGTGGACGCCGTCCCCGCGTCTGCGCCCCCGCGCCGTCCAGCGAGCCGGGCGTGGGAGGTGTTCATCGCGGCCGGGCGGCTGGGCCTCACGTCGTTCGGTGGACCGACGGCGCACCTGGGCTACTTCCGCGAGGAGTACGTGGCGCGGCGGCGCTGGCTGGACGAGGCCGCCTACGCCGACCTGGTGGCCTTGGGCCAGTTGCTGCCCGGCCCGGCAAGCAGCCAGGTGGGAATCGCCGTCGGCATCCGGCGCGCCGGGCTGCTGGGCGGCTTTGCGGCGTGGCTCGGCTTCACCGCGCCGTCGGCCATCGCCCTCATCCTGTTCGCAATCGGCATCGGCACGGCAGGCGACCTGGCGGAGGCGGGTTGGCTGCGCGGGCTGAAGAGCGTCGCCGTGGCAGTAGTGGCGCTAGCGCTGTGGGGCATGGCGCGCGACCTAGCGCCCGATCTCGCGCGGCGCAGCATCGCCATCAGCGCGGCGGTGTTCCTGCTGTTCGTGAGCGGTGCGGGCGCGCAGGTCGCGGTCATCGCCGCGGGAGCGCTCGCTGGGTTGGCACTGCTTCGTAAGCATGCGGCGGAACGCTCCACCTCGGCCGACGCTCCCTCCGGGTCTGCGGGCGGCGTCCCGAGGGCGGTGGGCGTGCTGGCGCTGTTGCTGTTCGCGGCGCTGCTGGCGGGCTTGCCCCTGGTCATGCGCGCCGTGGACAGCGAGCCGCTGCGCGTGTTCGACGCCTTCTACCGGTCGGGAGCGTTGGTGTTCGGGGGCGGCCATGTGGTGTTGCCGCTGCTGGAAGCGGAGGTTGCGCCGCCGGGATGGGTCGGCGTGGACGAATTCATCGCGGGCTACGGCGCGGCGCAGGCCGTTCCCGGCCCGTTGTTCACCTTCGTCGCGTATCTGGGCGCGACGATGGAGACGTTCGGTAGTGCGTGGACGGGCGGCCTCTTCGCCCTCGCCGCCATCTTCCTGCCTTCATTCCTGCTGGTCGCGGGCGTGCTGCCCTTCTGGGACGCGCTGCGCGAGCGGGCGGGGGCGAGGGCGGCGCTGCGCGGTGTGAACGCGGCGGTCGTCGGCCTGCTACTTGCGGCGCTCTACGACCCTGTGTGGACGAGCGCGGTGAAGGCGCCGGGCGACTTCGCGCTGGTCGTAGGCGCATTCGGGCTGCTGGCCTTCTGGCGCGTTCCGCCGTGGGCGGTAGTTCCGCTCGCGGCCGGGGCGGGCGCGGCGCTGGCGGCGGTGGGGTAAGGTAAGGGCACTACGTCATCGCCGAGGAGCGCCCTATGCCTGTCCCGCTTTCGCAAGCCGCCCAAGACTTCCTGCACGAGAAGGTCTTCGCGCACATCGCAACGCTGATGAAGGACGGTTCGCCGCAGGTAACGCCGCTGTGGGTGGACACGGACGGGACGGACATCCTCATCAACACGGCAACGGGGCGCATCAAGACCGCCAACATGGAGCGCGACGGGCGCGTCGCCCTCTCGGTGATGGGCCTCGACAACGCCTACCGCTGCCTGTGGGTGCGCGGCGTGGTGAAGTCCATCGAGCCGGACGACGAACTGATCGATCAACTCTCGCTCAAGTACACGGGCAATCCGCAATACCAGGGCCGCAGCGTGGGCGAGACGCGCGTCACCGTGCGCATCGAGCCTATCCGCGTGATGGAGCGCGGCCTAGGTTAGGGCGCGGCGCGGCGTCTCTACAGGACGCGGAACGCCCAGATGTTGTAGACCAGGTCGGGCTCGCCCTTGGGCAGGCCTTGGAAGGGGTCGCCGCGCTCGAGCAGGCGCACCTTGCCCGCCGCTTCCAACTCGGCGTGCTTGGCGCCGAACCCGTGCGACTCGATGATGTCGCGGCGGAGCGTGTAGACGAACAGGCCGCCCGGCTTGACGACGCGCACCAACTCATCGATGGCGCTCGCGGGAACGTGTCCGTGGGTGAGCGTGCCGACGCAGAGGCAGCCATCGTACGTGTCGTCGTCGATGGGCGCGCGCTCGGTCAGGTCGACCTGGCGCAGCGTGCGGTAGACGCCCTTGGCCGCCGCCTCGTCCAGCATTCCCTGGGAGAGATCGATGGCATCGATGACGGCGAAGCCGCGCTTGGCGAGCTCGACGCCCGCGAGGCCGGTGCCCGCTCCGGCGTCCAGCACTATGGCGTCGGTTGAGAGGAAGCGGGCGAAGGCGTCGGCAGCGCGAGCGGGCGCGACGTAGCCGAACTCGTCGTCGAGGTCGCGGTCGTACTCCGCCGCCCACTGGTCGTAGCGCGCTTGGAGTTCCTCCTTGTTGTCTGCCGCGTAGATCCACTGCACGCGGTCGCCAGGGTTAATCATAGGTGCGCCTCCTGGAGGTTGGGGTTGACGGGGCTCCGATAGGGTCGGCGGGCTTGCGCCGCGCCGCGCATGGCCCCGGTCTGACGCGCGCATCTTACCGCAAGCGGCTACGGCGGGCAGGGATGGCGCCGCAAGCAGCGCAGTTAGGGAGGGGCGTTGAGCTACAGCCCCAGCGCCGGACGCAGGTCTGCTACGCGCTCGATGACGAGGTCAGGTGACGGCAGGTCCGGCGGGAACGATCGTCCGCGCGACACCCACGCCGTCCGCATACCGAAGGCGCGGGCGCCCTCCATGTCCGTCACCGGGTTGTCTCCCACGAATAGCACGCTTTCGGGCGACGTGAGGCCCATCGCCGCCAGTGCGTAGGCGAAGATGCGCGAGTCCGGCTTCTCGTACCCCTGCTCTCCGGAGACGATGATGAAGCGCGTCAACTCGCCCAGCCTCGCCAGCCTGCATTTGTTCCGCTGGTTGTGGCCGTCGCCGTTGGTGACGATGCCCCACGGCACGCCCGCGCGATTGACGTCGCCGAGGAAGCCATTGACCGAGGCGTCCGGCAGCGTGCGCCGGTCCATCGCTTGCCGGTACCAGGCGCTCAGCGCATCAAAGTCAAGGTCGGCCTCGGGCCAATGGGCTATGAACGCCTCCCGAAACTCGCGGCGGTTCGAGTATCCGTCCTCGTCCCACTCCTCCATAAGCGCGACCGCCTCGTCGCGGCTCGTCAACGCGGCTGGCGCCAGAAACTCGGCGTAGAAGTCCTCGGCAACGCCACGGAAGGCAGCCTCCCGGTCGAACAGCGTGTTGTCGAGGTCGAAGAGGAGGGCGACGGGCGGGGGTTGCATTAGGCGAGGGGGTAGAGCGCGGCGCAGTTGCCCCACAGGATGGCCTGCTTGACCTCGGCGGCCAGGTCGTCGCGGCCCACGAATTCGGCGACGGATTCGGGGAACTCGGAGTCGTGATGGGGATAGTCGGAAGAGAAGACGACGTTGCGGGCGCCCAAGGCATCCACGGTGTAGCGCAACTCGGACTCGTCCGCTTCTGTACCGACGTAGCAGTTGCGGGCAAAATACTCGCTAGGCGTTCGCATCAGGAAAGGCGCGTCCCATTCGCCGTAGAGCGCGTAGTCTCGATCCATCCTTCCAAGCCAGAAGGGCGCCCAGCCGGTGTTGGCCTCGAGGTAGGCGGCGCGCAGGCGGGGGAAGGATTCGAACACGCCGCCGCAGATCATGCTGACCATCGCCTTCATCATGCCGATGGGGTGGGAGCAGGCGTGCTGCATCAGGCGGTTGCCGGGGAACTCGGAGCCGTCCTGCCTATACGCCGAGCCTGTGCCCTCGTGAAAGCCGACGGGTACATTCAACTCCTGCAAGGTCGCCCACAGTTCGGCATAGTCGGCGCTGTGGAAGGCAACGCCGTTGACGAAGTTGGGCCGCATGTAGGCGCCGACGGCGCCCAGTTCGTTCACGGCGCGGCGCGCCTCGCGCGCGGCCTCTTTCGGGTCGTGCTGCGGCAGCATCGCAGCGACCTTCATCCGCGCCGGGTCCGTCTGGCAGAAGTCGTACAGCCAGTAGGCACGGCAGACCGCCGCCGAGAGCGGGC
>JAPPFU010000202.1 GCA_028875085.1 Chloroflexota bacterium | reverse complement strand
GTGTTGCTCATCGGCGCCGTGGCCGCGCCCGTGCGCCGCCCAGCCGCCGCCTGGCAGCAGCGCCCGCGCCGCCCGCGTCAACAAGCCGCCGCGATCCGGATTCAGAGCCACGCGCGCCTCCGAGTGGGGTAGGAGCTCAGTCTACACGCACTGCGCGCCGCCTCCGCGCATCACGTATCATCGCCTTATGCCGTACGCCATCCCCACCGCCGCTCAGCTCGCCAAGCAATGGGAGGGCGTGCATGACGGATTCCCCAACACTCTCAACCTGCGGATGCGGCGCGCCCTGAGTTGGATAGAGCGCGCCGAGAAAGAAGCGGACGACCCCGACGCTGCCTTCATCTTCTACTGGATCGCCTTCAACGCCGCCTACGCTAAGGACAAACCGCACGCCTCCGATCAGCCGGAGCGCGACCTGTTCAACGACTATTGCCACACCTTACTCGGCCTCGACGCAGGGCGCGTCATCTACGATGCCCTATAGAACCGATTCTCCGGCCCTATCCGCGTGCTTCTCCTGAATCAGTTCGTCTACCAACCATTCTGGAATCACTATGCGGGGCTGGGCTACGACAACTGGGAATACACCTTCGACGCCAGCAGGCGGAGAGTCCACGAGGCCATCGCCAAACTCGACACGCTGCGCGTGCTCAACATCCTCTTCGACCGCTTGTACACCTTGCGCATTCAGTTGATGCATGGCGGCGCCACGTGGCGCAGTTCCGTCAACCGCCCCCAAGTAGAGGACGGCGCCGCCATCTTGACCTTCCTCGTGCCCGTCTTCGTCCGCCTGATGATGGAGCACCCCGAAGTCGATTGGGGCCCGCCCGACTACCCGGTCGTGACCGACGACTGAGCCCGTATGAGGATTGCCGCAGCGATAGCCGCTATTCTGGTGGTCACATCGTGCGCTGGTGAGGCGACACCCACCATCCCGCCCACGCCCACACGTACCTCTGAAGAAATTATGGCCATCAACGAGGCCTACGGCGCAGGCGCAGCTTCCGGCCACATCTTCTCGTGTACGCTTTTCGAGTTGCTTCTGACTGGTGAAGACGATGCAGTTGACGCGCTATTTGAGCGCCAGAACGAAGAGGCTGATGCTGTTCGGCAAGGACTAGTGTATGCCGACAGTCGCCTCATTGTCGCTTGGATGGAGGGCTGGGATGTTGCCGAGCGGCATATGAGGACGTTGTTCGAATCAATCGGGGATGACATCACCCTTGGCGTGCTCACCCAAGAGGAGGCAATGGACAGAGTCGTTGCGGCCTGCGAACGCTAGTACTGCAAAGTGTTCCACCCCTCCTACCCCGCCTGGCGCTCCACGAAGCCCGCCTTGCGGCGCCAGTGCGGGTTCACCTTCACCCATAGTTCGAGGTAGACCGCGCGGCCTGCGAGCGCCTCTAGCGCGGGGCGGGCGGCGACGCCCACCTGTTTGATGGCCGCGCCTCCGCTGCCGATGAGCAGGCGCTTCTGCGACGCCGAGGCTACGTACACCACCGCGCGCACCAGGTCGGGCGCCTCGCCCTCGCGCCGATCGAACTCCTCCACCTCCACTGCTACGTCGTAGGGCACCTCGTCGCGGTACTGCGCGAACACGTGCTCGCGGACAATCTCGGCCATCAGGAAGGATGCCGGCCTGTTCGTCAGCAGGTCGGGCGGGAAGATAGCTTCCTGCTCCGGCAGCAAGGCCGCCAACTCCGCCGTCAGCAGACCCGTCCCGTCGCCGGTGAGCGCGCTGACCGGGACGATGCGCTCGAATGAGTATGCCTGGGTGTAGCGCTCCATCACCGGCAGTAGACGGCTCTTGGCAGCGGCGTCGATCTTGTTGAGCACGAGCAGCCCGCGCGCCTTTGCCGCCTTGAACTGCTCGATGAACGCCAATTCCACGTCGCCCGGCATGCGCGGCTCCGCGACCAGCGCAACGAGGTCGGCCTCCGCGAGCGCCGACGCGACGTGCCGCTTCATCGCCGCGTCGAGGCGGTCGCGCCCGTGCCGCAGGTAGCCGGGCGTATCGAGCAGCGCCGCTTGGAACCCCTCACCGTTCAGCACGCCGAGGAGCTTGTGGCGCGTCGTGTGCGGCTTCTCGCTCACGATGGCCACCTTCTCGCCCACGAGCGCGTTGAGCAGCGTGGACTTGCCCGTGTTGGCGCGTCCTACGATGGCGACAAATCCGCTGCGGAAGGTCATAGCGCGTCTATCGACGGCGCGGGGCGAACGAGAGATTGGAGCGGGCGATGGGATTCGAACCCACGACAGCTTGCTTGGGAAGCAAGTACGCTACCACTGCGTCACGCCCGCGCGCCTCCATTCTACGGCGCGAGCCGCGCCTGGGCTACCCATACTGCGACCCCTACGCCCAGCAACCCGAACAGGCCGAAGCTGCCGAACAGCAGCAGCGGCAGCAACACCGGCGCCGTCGCCACCAGCGCCCCGGCCGCCGCGACATACTGGTACGGACGCCCCCGCCGCCGGTTCACCGCCGCCGACACCACCTCTCCCACCACATATCCGAACCCGACCATCAGGAACAGGAAGAGGAAGCCGTTGCCGAAGAATCGCGCAAGGACGGACAGCACGATTGCGCCGCCGAGTCCGGCCGCCGCCGCGGCGCCCAACCCGCGCGCCACGTAGTCGGGCGAGACGCGGTAGGTGGGCAACGGCGTCGGCGACGCGCACTCCTTGCACCGCACGCCCACGGGATGGCGCCCCATGCAGTCGGTGCAGATCGACTTGCCGCACCGCCCGCACGAAAGCCGCGTCTCACGCTCCGGATGCCAGTGGCAAACCTGCCCGCCGCTCTGCTCCTGCGCTTCCGCCATTAGCGCGCCCCTTCGCCGCTTTGCGTAACCCACTGCTCGTGGTCGGCGATGTCGCGGTCGTACAGCAACCGGTTACACATCAACTGTGCCGTCGGCGTGCCGCTCGCGTTGGGGCTGTTGGCCGCCAGGCGCTTGACCACCGTGATGACGAGGATGCCGCCGGTGAGCGCCACGATGGCGCCAGGCCGCTCCCACAGCACCCCCCAGAGGGGCAGCGAGGCTAGGCCGATCAGCACCCACACGGCTGAACTGCCGGTGAGCCGCCAGCCCATCGTCGCGATGATGATGAACATCGCCAGTTCTAATCGCGCCATGGCGATGAGCACGCCCACCGTCGGCGCGATGCCGCGCCCGCCCTGGAACCCCAGGAAGACCGACCAGTTGTGCCCCGCGATGGCCAGCAACCCCGCCGCCGCCTGCCATTCCAACTCCAGACCCAGGCCGTAGCGCGCCAGGTAGACCGGCGTCATCCCCTTCACGAACATGTCGAACGCGCCCACCGGGAAGAGCCAGAACCGCCCCACTTGCTGCCACACGTTGGACGCTCCAGCGTTCTGCGACCCCACCGTGCGCAGGTCCACGCCCTTGACCACGCGCCCCACCACGTAGGCCGCGTTCACCGAACCGAGCAGGTAGGCGTAGGCCAGGACGAGGCCGATCTTGATGGGGTCGTCCATAGCGCGGCTAGGTTAGCCCCGCCTGGCCGCAGACGCTAGGCGCTCCAGCTCCGCTACTACGCTCAACGGCGGCCCCGCCGAGCCGGGCAACTGCTCGCCCTTTGCGCCGAACGCGTGGTAGTCGCTTCCCCCGCAGGGCAGCAGTCCCAGACGGTCGGCGAGCGACGAGAGTTTCTGGCGCGTCTCCGTGTCGAAGTTCGCGTAGTGAACCTCGAACCCGGCGATGCCCAGTTCCGCGAGTTGATGCAGCAACCACTCGTAGTTCGCCGTGTACACAGGGTGCGCGAGTACCGCCGCGCCTCCGGCACCCCGGATCATCTGCGCCGCGTCCTCCAGGCTAACGTGCGGGCGCGCCACGAACGCCGCCCCCCCGTCGTTCAGGTAGCCGCCGAAGGCATCGCGCACGCTCGCCACGTACCCGCGCTCCACCATCGCCTGCGCAATGTGCGGGCGACCCACGCTCGCGCCGTCCGCGATGGCCAGCACTCGTTCCCACTCCACCGGCTTGCCTATCTCCGCCAGCCGCTCCACCATCCGCTCGCCGCGTTGCTCGCGCTCCTCGCGGAATGCGCGCAGGCGCTCCTGCAACGCCGCGTCGGCGCGGTCGAAGAAGTAGCCCAGCAGGTGCACGTCTCCGCCCTCGCCCAGCGGGCTGTCCGCGCTGAGCTCGATGCCCGTGATGAGGCGCAGGCCCGGGTGGCGCTCCGCCTCCCGCTCCGCCTCCTCCATTCCCTCGGTCGAGTCGTGGTCGGTTACGGCGGCGACGGGCACGCCCCGCTCCGCCAGCAGACGCACCAGTTCCGTCGGCGTCAGCCTTCCGTCCGACGCGGTGGTATGCAGGTGGAGGTCGGCGCGAGGCTCCTTCGCGCTCACGGGGTCACCCTGTCCACGCGCCGTATCTGCTTGGCCAGCCCGCTCAGCCCGTCCAACTCCACCAGCACCGCATTGAACTGCACGGGCCCCGACCCGCCGGCGACGTTCAGGCGGCGCGGCATCGCGGTCAGGAAGCGCGCCAGCACGTCGTCCGGGTTGCTCCCGATGATCGAGTGAACAGCGCCCGTCATCCCCAGGTCGGTGACGTAAGCCGTTCCCTTTGGCAGGACGCGCGCGTCCGCCGTCGGAACGTGCGTGTGCGTTCCGACCACCGTCGACACGCGCCCGTCCAAGTACCAGCCCATGGCGTTCTGCTCCGAAGTGGCCTCTGTGTGGAAGTCGACGAACACGTACTTCGGCGTGTCGTCCTCCAACTGCGCCAGCAGGTCGTCCACCACCGTCCAAGGCGAGTCCGTGCCCTCCGGCATGAACACGCGCCCCTGCAGGTTGATGACCACGGCGTCACCCACGCGCAGCATCCCACGCCCCGGCGCACCCTCGGGGTAGTTGGCCGGGCGCAGGATGGGCAGTTCCGCCTCCATCAGCGACAGCACCTCTCGCTGGTCCCAGATATGGTTGCCGGAGGTGATGACGTCCGCGCCCGCCGCGAGAATCGCGTCCGCCGTCTCGGCGGTGAGGCCGTAGCCGCCCGCCGCGTTCTCCCCATTGGCGATCACCAGGTCGAGGCTTTCCTCCTCCCGCAGGCGCGGGAGCGTCGCCTCCAGCGCGCGCCTTCCCGGCTTGCCCATAATGTCGCCGATGAGCAAGGCGCGCATCAGTGCGCCACCTCCGTTGCCCGCGTCTCGCGCACCACCGTTACCTTGATCTCGCCGGGGTAGACCAGGTTCTCCTGGATCTTCTTGACCACGTTGCGCGCCAGGCTGGCCGCGCCCACGTCGTCCACCGACTCCGGCTCGACCAGGATGCGCACCTCGCGCCCCGCTTGGATGGCGTAGGACTTCTGCACGCCGTCGAACGAGTTCGCCACGTCCTCGAGCGCCTCCAAGCGCTTGAGGTAGAACTCCACCGTGTCTCGCCGCGCGCCTGGGCGCGCCGCGCTGATCGCGTCAGCGGCCGCCACGATGAACGCCTCGGCGGAGCCGCGGTCGTCTTCGTGGTGCTCGGCGATGGCCGTCTTCACCGCGTCCGACAGGTTGTAGCGCCGCGCGATCTCGTCCCCGATCTCGATGTGCGACCCCTCCACCTCGTGCGTCAGCGCCTTGCCGATGTCGTGCAGCAGCCCGCCCGCCTTGGCGATCTGCGGGTCCGCGCCCACCTCCCCTGCGATCATCCCCGCGATGCGCGCCACCTCGACCGAGTGCAGCAGCACGTTCTCCCCGTAGGAGTAGCGGAACTTTAACCGCCCGACCAGGTGCACCAGTTCGGGGTGCAGGCCGCGCACGGCAGGATGCGCCGCTTGTTCTTCACGATTGCCTCGGCCATCT
>JAPPFU010000111.1 GCA_028875085.1 Chloroflexota bacterium | reverse complement strand
CGCCTCCCCACGGAGCGCATCGCCTTCCGCACGTCCGCAAAGTCCGCGCCCGCGCAGGCCGGGCGCGCGATGAAGAGCGCGTCCCAACCCCCGCGCAAGTCCGACCGCCGCGCCACCTCGCGCATCCTGCGCCGCAGCAGGTTGCGCGCCACCGCGTGCTTGGCGACGCGCTTGCTAACGGCGAAGGCGAACCGCGAGTGGGGCAGCGCGTTGGGCGCGGCGCGTAGCACCAGGTAGGGGTGCGCGTAGGATGCGCCGCGCTCGCGCAGCGCCGCAAAGTCTGCCCGGCGGCGCAACCGAAGACTCTTGGGGAACGCTTCCCGCGTCATAGGCCGACGCTCCGCCCCCGTCCTAGACGGACAGGGCGTGGCGGCCCTTCGTCCGGCGGCGGTTGAGAACGCGGCGGCCACCAGGCGTGTGCATCCGCGCCCGGAATCCGTGAACCCTGGCCCGCCGACGTTTCTTTGGTTGCCACGTGCGCTTCGGCACCCTTTCGCTCCCGCCGTTGCCAGGCGCTCACTGACGATTCAGTATATCCGCGCTCAGCCGCCGATGTCAAAGCGCCGCGCGTGCGCGAACCCTGCGATACCCGCAGCGTGCCGCGCCGTTTACCTCCGCCCTTTGCGCCGCTGTTGCGGCGCGTCGGCGGCGCTCCTATCATGGGGGCTGGCTCTTATGCGCATGCTCATCGACAGCCCTGTCCTGGTGCTGAACCAGAACTACGAGCCGTTAAACGTCTGCGGCGTTAAGCGCGCCGTCGTCCTCATCCTCAAGGACAAGGCGCAGTTGCTGGAGAACGGGCGCGGCGACCTGCGCTCGGCCGCGGCGCAGCACCCCATTCCAACCGTCATCCGCCTGGTGAGCATGGTCAAGCGGCCTATCTTCACTCGCCGCCTGTCCCGCCGCGAGGTGTTCTGGCGCGACGGCTATGCTTGCCAGTACTGCGGCCGCCGCGCGTCGGAGTTGACGCTCGACCACGTTACGCCGCGGGTGCGCGGCGGGACGCACACGTGGGACAACGTCGTGGCGGCCTGCGTGCCCTGCAACCACCGCAAGGCGGGGCACTCGCCCAGCGAGGCGGGGATGCGGCTGCTGCGCGAGCCCCAGGCGCCGCGCCCGAACCCGTATCACCACCTGATGTACCGACGCCTCCCCGACGAGTGGAGCGTCTATCTCCCGTGGCTGCGCGAGGCGTCGGCCCCGGCGCAGGCCTAGCGCGCCCCGCTACAGCACGCGCGCTAGACGTGGGTTCGGCGGCGTCGGCTCCACCTCTTGCTCCACCGAGCGGTCGTCGATGCTGCGGATGTTGGGACGGAAGGGGATGGGGTTGGCGCGCGCTACGTAACTGCCGTCGTGCAGCGCGTCCACCGGCGCGCCTTGCTCCAACAATCCCGTGATGCGGTCGGGCGTCAAGTCGCCGCTGACGATGATCTTGACCGCCTGACAGCCGAGGGCGTCGAGCCGCCGCCGCACCTCCGCGATGGTCTCTGCCGTTACCTGACGCCCCCCCGGCGCCCGCGCCAACCGCACCGCCGCGATCTTGTCCCGCATCAACCGCGCCAACTGCGCCGTCTGCTCTGCGATGTCGCGGCGCGGGTCTACGTAGGCTACGCGCGGAACGTCCGCGCTCATCGCCCGGTCGAACGCCTGGAGCGCCCGCAGCGGGTCGCCGATGATCTGGAGCAACGCACCGCTGACGGAGGAGATGGGCTGCGTTCCCGTCAACCTCCCGCCCAAGGTGGTCGAGCCGCTCTGGCAGCCGCCCACCACCGCCGCGTAGTCCATCACCGCCGCCACGGAGGGGTGAACGTTGTGCGCGCCGACGCAGGAGACCGGGACGCCGCCCGCCGCCGTCACCAGTTCCTTGGCGGCGCTGGCCCAGCCCGTGGCCTGCGCCATGATGCCCGTGATAGCCGTCTCGTAGAGGCCGAAGGAGGAGTAGGGCGCGCGGATGGTGAGGCACACCTCGCCCTGATCGATGGCCGCGCCCTCAGGGACACTCCACACCTCGCGGTTGCCCTCGCTCATAACCCGCGCGAGCAGCGCCTGCACCTCTTCGACGCCGCATAGCGTTCCCGCCGCCATCGCGGAGAATTCCATCACGACGACGGGGTTCAGCCCCTCGGTGCGCAGCACCCGCTGCGTCCGATGCAGGTACACCTCGGCGCTGTCGCCGGTCATCAGCGAGGGGCGGACTTCGAACTGGGCGCGCTGATGCATCATCGTGGCGGCCAACCAACGCCTATGCTATGCCCGTCGCCGAAGCGCCGCAAGACTAGGGGATTAGCGCGGAGGGCGGATGTTGGGAATGCCGCCAAACCGCAACCGCGCCAGCCCGCGCAGGTCTTCGGTGACCGTGCTCGCTATCTTTACGCGCGTGTCCGTGTCCTCCTCCCAACGCACCGGCTGGTCGAACACGCGGAAGCCCCGCTTCTCCGCGATGATGAGCAGTTCCGTGTCGAAGAACCAGTGGTTGTTGACGACGGCCGGGACGAGCACGCGCGCCGCCGCCCCGCTCAGCGCCTTGAAGCCGCACTGCGCGTCGGAGAAGCGCGTGCGGAAGAACGCCTTGATGAGCAGGTTGTAGCAGCGGGAGATGAACTCGCGCTTCAAGGAGCGCGTCGTTTGCGCCCCCCGCGCCAAACGGCTGCCCGTCGCCACGTCGTAGCCGTCATCCACGATGGCGGCTACGAGGGGCGGGAAGGCCTCAAGGCCGGTGGACAGGTCAACGTCCATATAGCTCACCACGTCGGCGTCACTCTCCAGCCACGCGCGGCGCAGCGCGCGCCCGCGTCCGCGCTGGTCGAGGTGGATCGCCGCGACGGCGCCGGGGCGCTCGGCGGCGTAGCGCTCCGCCACAGCCAACGTGGCGTCGGTCGAGCCGTTATCCGCCACCACCACCCTGCACCGGTGCTCGGGCAGTTCGCGGGGCAGGAAGTCCAACAGCGCGTCGAGGCAGCCGGGCAGCGCGCGCTCCTCGTTCAGCACCGGGATGACGATGTCGACGGATGCCATACCAACGCGCCTACGCGAACGCCCGCGCCATCTCAGCGGCCACCGCGAACGGGTCGGACGCCGCCACGCTCTGCGCGTACAATTCCATCCCGCCGATGTCGCTCGTGCGGCTGCCCAGCGGCCCGCGGTCCACCAGCCGCGCCAGGGGCGGGAAGCCGTCCCACGCCTCGGGAGCCGGCGCCAACGGCGGCAGCAGCAGCGCAAGGTTGAAGGAGCGCGCGCCCAGCGCGTCTACGTAGCGGCGCAGCGCGCGGCTCAGCGGTGCCGCCGCCGCCGCGAAGGGCACGGGCAAACGAAAGATGAGTTCCTTCTCCTTCAACGGAGTGAGGTGCGCCGCCCCCTCTAGTCCGTCCGCGCCGGCGAAGCGCAGGCCGAGCGCGCGGTGGACGTCGAACAGGTCGTCGAAGTAGGAGGCGCCGTGCGCGGCGCGGTAGCGTTCGGCGTCGGCGCGCAGCCGCTCGATCTTAGCGTAGTGCCCGCCGCGCGCGACGGCGGCCTGCATGTGTCCGTGAACGATGGAGCCGCCCGCCCGCCACAGGCAGTTCCACATCAGGAACGGATAGCAGGCGCTCGGGTCCTCCTGCCAGACGCGCTCGAACCAGCGCTGCGCCAATTCCAGATGCGCGGCGAGCGCGGCGTCGTCGAAGGCGAGCGGGTCGGCCTCGTTGAAGATGACGAGGCTGTGCGCACCGTCGTAGCGCGCCACGTTCGCCGCCGTTACGCCGTGCGCGCTTTGCAGCCGCCCGAACGCGTCCTCGGGGGTCGCCGTGTACGGGTCGGCCCACGGATCGTCTTCCAGCGCGCGGGCTACGTCGTCAGCCCCGGCGCCGTCGGGCGCCGCCTGGACGGGGCGCAGCGCCCGCAGGCTGTTGAACAATGCGCCTTCGCCCGTTACCAGGTTGTCGACGCGGACGATGCGTTGGCGCCGCACGGCGGCCAGCGAGCCGAACGTGCGCTCGATCCACGGGACCATCTCGGCGGGCGCGCGCAGTTCCGTCTCGTACACGGCGGCGCGGTAGATGCGGTCGAAACGGGCGCGCGCGTCCGGCGGCAACGCGTCTGCCGCCGCCTCGATATCGACGATGGAGCGCTGCGCCACGCCCCTCCGCTAGTCGGCCTGCGCGATAGGGCGCTCGAGCGCGAACTTGTCCAGTTGGAGTTGCACGGGAATCGGGTAGCGCCCGGTGAAGCAGGCGTCACAGTAGCCCGCCCCCGAGGAATCGCCGCTCACCGCCTCGTGGAGTTGCTCCACCGTGAGATAGGCGAGGGAGTCCGCCCCGACGGTGTCGCGCACCTCATCCACGGTGCGGCCCGAAGCGACGAACTCGCTCTCGGTGGCCATATCGACGCCGAAGTGACATGGGTGGCGGATGGGCGGCGCGCACACGCGCAGGTGCACCTCCCGCGCACCGCCTGAGCGCAGCAAGCCGATGACGCGCGGCGTGGTCGTGCCCCGCACGATGCTGTCGTCCACCAGGACCACGCGCTTGCCCGTCAGCATCTCCGGCAGCGGGTTGAACTTGTTGCGCACGCCCAGTTCGCGGAAGTGCTGCGTCGGCTCGATGAAGGTGCGCCCCACGTAACGGTTCTTGATGAGGCCGAACTCCAACGGGATGCCCGACTCTTTGGCGTAGCCCACCGCCGCCGGCGTGCCCGAGTCGGGCACCGGTATCACGATGTCCGCCTCCACCGGGTAGCGCCGCGCCAGCATCTGCCCCATCCGCTCTCGCGAGCCGTGGGCGAGCCGCCCCTCCAGCACCGAATCCGGCCGCGCGAAGTAGATAGGCTCGAACACGCAGTGCGCCCGCCGCGCGTCCGGCACCGAGCAGGGGATGGAGCGCAGCCCCGACCGGTCGATGACCACCGTCTCCCCCGCATCGATCTCCCGCAGGAACTGAGCGCCTACGTGATCCAGCGCCGCGCTCTCGGACGCCACCACCCACCCCGCGCCGTAGCGCCCCAGGCACAGCGGACGCACCCCGTGCGGGTCGCGCATCGCCACGAGCGCGTCCTTGGTGGCGATGACGAGCGAATAGGCGCCCTCCAGCCTGCGGTGCAGGTGGGCCGCCCGCCCTTCCCACGTCTGCTCCGGCGACCACGCCAGCAGATGCGCGATCACCTCCGAGTCGGTGGTGGTCTTGAAGGCGGCGCCCGTCTCCTCGAGGAGTTTGTCGCGCTGCGCGACGGCGTTGATGACGTTGCCGTTGTGCGCGAGGGCGATCTCGATGGTAGGCGAAGCGGACAGGATGGGCTGCGCGTTCAGCGGCGAGGAGGAGCCGGTGGTGGAATAGCGCGTGTGGCCGATAGCCACGTGGCCGGGCAGCCGGTCGATGTCCTCCTGCCGGAACACCTGCGAAACCAGGCCGACGTTGGTGTAGGAGCGCAGCGCCCGCCCGTCCCCGACGGCGATGCCCGCGCTCTCCTGCCCGCGGTGCTGGAGGGCGAAAATGCCAAAGAAGGCGACCTCCGCCGCCTCTACGCCGACGCTGCCTGGCAGGTATGCCCCGACAATCCCGCACGCCTCGCGCGGAGCGTCGTTGCCGCTGCTGGGAAGCCCTATGTCCAAGGGCGCGTTCTCCCGTCAAGCCGTGCGGTGTCGTCCTATTCTACCCCATCCGTGATGGCGCGTGCGCGCTAGTCGATGCGCCGCAAGGCGCTCGCCGCGACGCGTATCAGCGCAGCCCGCCTGCGCGTATCTTTGACGGCGCGCCCGCCCCCCCTCTACCCTTCCGCGTAGCGCGATGCAGCCCGATCCCTCCTACAGCGCCGCCGACCGCGTTCCCTGGCTCCCGGGCGAGACGTTCCGGTTCGCGTTCGACG
>JAPPFU010000091.1 GCA_028875085.1 Chloroflexota bacterium | reverse complement strand
GCGCATGGGTTGGCGACGCCGAGTCCCGCGATGTCGGGCGCGCTGCCGTGCACCGGCTCGAAGGTGGAGGGGAAGCGGCGCTCGGGGTTGATGTTGCCGCTGGCGGCGAGGCCCATGCTGCCCGTAACGATGGCGGCGATGTCGGTCAGGATGTCGCCGAACAGGTTGCTCGCCACCACCACGTCGAACGACTCGGGGCGGCGGATGAAGTTCATGCACGCCGCGTCCACTAACAGCGACTCGGTCTCGACGTCGGGGTAGGCGGCGGCCACCTCGTCGAACACCTTGTCCCACAGCACCATGCCGTAGCCTTGGGCGTTGGACTTGGTGACGGACGCCACGCGCCGCTTGGCGTTCCTCGCGCGCGCCAACTCGAAGGCGTAGCGGACGACACGCTCGATGCCCCTGCGTGTGAACACCGCCGTTTGCAGCGCCACTTCGTCGGGGAAACCAGCGTACTGGAAGCCGCCGACGTTGGCGTACTCGCCCTCGGTGTTCTCGCGCACGACCACCATGTCGATATCGCCGGGCTGCTTGCCGCGCAGGGGCGATTCGACGCCCTCGTAGAGCACGCTGGGACGGTGGCAGACGTACTGGTCGAAGCCGCGCCGCATGGGCAGCAGCAGGCCGTTGAGCGTAACGTGGTCTTGGATGTCGGGATGCCCCACCGCGCCGAACAGGATCGCGTCGTAGCCCGCCAGTTCGTCGAGCGCGCCGTCGTCCATCATCCGTCCGTGCTTGACGTAGTAGTCGGAGCCCCACGCGAACTCCGTGTAGGCGAGCGAGAGGCCGAAGCGCCGCTCGGCGGCGGCCAGCGCCTTGAGCGCCTCCTCGATGACCTCGGGGCCGATGCCGTCGCCTCGGATGACGGCGACTCGGTGCTGCGCCATAGCGGAGCGTCCTCCTCAGAAGGTTGCGGGAACTTCGAACTCCACGCCCCACGTGCCGGGGAGCGTCGCCCGGCCCGTCTCGCGCTCCGTCCACAGGTCGGCGTAGGCGACGGAGAGGCCGTCGGCGTAGTCCACGATCTGCGTCGGGTTGGGGTCGACGTTGACGATGACGAAGACGCCGCCCGGCGGGCGCGCGAGGTAGCGGTCGAGCGAGTGCCACGTCCCGCGCTTGAACGCGAACCCCTTGGCCGGGTCGATGATGAAGCCGCGTACGGAGGCGGGGTCGGGCAGGGCGGCGGGGTCGTCGATGTCGGTGGGCGGCGCGGCGGCGACCACGGCGGGCGAGCCCTCCAACTGGAAGAAGGTCTGCGTTACCCCGAAGTGGCGCTCCAACTTAGAGAAGCGCAGCCCCGCCGCCGGTTGCCAGATGACGTGCAGCGTGGGCGCGCCGTCCATCCGCAGGTCGGCCGGGAACAGCGTCCGCCGGTCGGAGGGGCGCTCGCGCGCCTCGAGCACCTCGCCGAACGGCGCGAACGACTCCGCCGTCATCGGCTCGAGCGGCAAAGTGTAGACGCGCGCCATGCGCGCATCATACCCGCCAAAGCTCCCGCGCTGGTAAGGTTGCCCTCGCGAACACCGCCCACCGCCAGGAGGCGCCCTATGCCAACCGCCGCCGACGCAGTAGCGCGCTCGCTCCGAACCATCCCCGTGGCCAACGCGGCGGAGGCGTTCGTCGAGATGCTCGTCCACAACGGCGTCGAGTACCTCTTCATCAACTCCGGCACCGACACCTTCCCCGTGCAGGAGGCGGTGGCGCGGATGATGGAGCAGGAGCGCCCCACGCCCAAACTGGTGCTCTGCATCGACGAGGTAACGGCGATGTTCGCCGCGCAGGGCTACTTCCAGGTTACGGGCCGCCCGCAGGTGGTGCTGGTGCACGTGGACGCGGGCACGGCGCAGATAGGCGGCGCGTATCACGACGTGCAGCGCGACCGCTCCGGCGTCATCGTCTGCGCGGGGCGCGCGCCCATCACCATCGGCGGCGTCCGCCCCGGCTCCAAGGACATGGTGATCCACTGGGGGCAGGAGCAACTCGACCAGCACGGCATCGTCCGCACCTTCGTCAAGTGGGACTACGAACTGCGCACCGTGGACAGCATCAACTGGGTGGTGCAGAAGGCGTTCCAAGTGGCGAGCAGCGAGCCCGCTGGCCCCGTCTACCTCACCCTGCCGCGCGAACTGCTGATGACCGAGATGGACGAACTCCAACTGCCTCCGGCGGCGCGCCACGCCAAACCCGTCGCGCCCGCGCCCGATCCCGACGCCGTGGCGACCCTCGCCGAGTGGCTGGTCGAAGCGGAGCGCCCGCTCATCATCGCGGGTACGCCAGGTCGCCACCCGGAGGCGGTCGCGACGCTGACGGAGCTGGCCGAGACGCTCGGCGCGCCCGTCGCAGGCGCCGTCCACACCCGTCTCAACCTGCCCACGCGCCACTTCCTCAACGCCGTGAACTGCGGCGCGCCTGCGGTGTCGGAGGCCGACGTCATCCTCGTGCTCGACCATGACGTGCCGTGGGTGCCCGATGAGGAGACGCTGGAGCCCGGCGCGCGCGTGGGGTGGATAGACATCGACCCCTCCAAGGACACCATCCCGCTGTGGACCTTCCCCGCCGACCTGCTCATCCACGCCGCGTCGCGCAAGGCGCTGCCCGTCCTGCTCGACGCTGTCCGCGAGCGCCTCACCCCCGCCGCGCGCGAGCGCGCCGCCGCCCGCAACGAGCGCTACCGCGCCAACACTGAGCGCCGCCGCGCGGAGATCGCCGAGCGCGTGGAGGCGCTGGCTGACAAGCGTCCCATCGACCCGCTCTACGTTGCCGCGTGCCTCGAGCAGGTGCTGGACGACGAGACCATCGTGGTGAACGAGGGCATGTCGGGCGGCGCGCCCTTCAACGTCTACACCGACCGCCGCGTCCCCGGCTCCGTCTTCGGCAGCGGCGGCTCCAGCCTGGGCTACGGGCTAGGCGCGTCCGTCGGCGTGAAGCTGGCCGCGCCCGACAAGACGGTGGTGTGCCTGGAGGGCGACGGCGCGTTCATCTTCGCGCGCCCCACCTCCGCCTTCTGGGCCGCCGAGAAGTACAACCTGCCCTTCCTCACCGTCATCTACAACAACTCGTCCCACTACGCGACGCGCAATTCGTGGAACAAGTGGTATCCCGACGGCGCAGGCCCGCGCAACGACAACTACGTCGCCGTAGACATTGACCCGTCGCCCGACTACGACGTGCTGGTGCAGGCGTGCCGCGGCTACGGCGAGCGCGTGGACGACCCTGCCGAGGTGCTGCCCGCGCTCCGCCGTGCCCTAGCCCGCGTCAAGCAAGGCCAAGCGGCCGTGCTGGACGTACGAATCCGGTAGTTCTCACCCCACCCCCGGCGGCGTGGCCTCGTGCCACTGCGTGGCTTGCTGATAGGCGTGGCCGAGGCGCAAGGCGGTCGCCTCGTCGAAGGGGCGCGCGACAATCTGCATGCCCACCGGCAGCCCCTCCGCTGTGAAGCCGCACGGGACAGACAACGCGGGCAGGCCGGAGAGGTTGAACGGGATGGTGCAGCGGCTCAGCGCGAACAGCGTCGGCTCCTCGACGCCGCCGTAGGCTACCACGTCCTCGCCGAATCGCGGCGCGGGAATCGGCAGCGTCGGCGTGATGAGCGCGTCCACCCCCTCCAAGGTGCGGCGCAGTTCGGCGGAGACCTCGTCCGCGCCGCGCATCGCCCGCGCGAGTGCCACGCCGTCGGGCGGAGGCGTCGCCAGGTGCGCGGCTACGTCCGGGCCGAAGTCGCCGAGGCGCTCCGGCAGGAAGGGCGCGTAGATCTCCTGCGCGTCCGCCAGCACCATATGGTGGAGATAGCCCGCGCCCGCCTCCATCCCGTCGACGCGCACGTCACGCACGGCGCAGCCCAGCCCGCGCACTACGTTGATGGCCTCCTCCAGCGCCGCGCGCACGCCGTCGTGCAGATGGTCGAAGAAGAACGCCCGCGCCACGCCGACGCGCAGCGCGCGGACGTCGCCCCCGAGTTGTCCCGTGTAGGACGGGACGGGTACGGGTACGGTCGCCGCGTCGTCCGGGTCATAGCCCGCGATGGCCTCGAGCACGATGGCCGTGTCCTCCACGGTGTGGGTGAGGGGGCCGGCGTGGTCGTTGCGCCATGAGAGCGGCAGCACGCCCGCTTTGCTCACCCTCCCGAAGGTCGGCTTGAGGCCGACCACGCCGTTCAGCGTCGCCGGGTCGCGGATGCTGCCGCCCGTGTCGGTGCCCATCGCCATCGGCGCCATCCGTGCCGCGACTGCCGCGCCGGAGCCGCCGCTCGAACCGCCGGGGATGCGCTCCGCGCTCCACGGGTTGTGCGTGCGCCCGAAGTGCGGATTGTCCGTCGTTACCCCGTAGGCCGCCTCGTGCGTGTTCGTCTTGCCGAGCAGCACGGCGCCCGCCTCGCGCAGCCTGCGGGTAACCGTCGCGTCGCGCTCCGGAACGCGCTCCGCCAGCACCTTCGTTCCGCCCGCCGTAACGATGCCCGCCGTGTCGTACAGGTCCTTCAACGCGAATGGCACGCCGTGCATCGGCCCGCGCCGGCCGCGCGAGGCAATCTCCGCCTCCGCCGCCCGCGCCTCGGCAAGCGCGCGCTCCGCCGTTACGAGCACGTAGGCGTTGAGGCGCGGATTGAGCCGCTCGATGCGCGCGAGGTGCGCCTGCGCCAATTCCACCGGCGACAACTCGCCGCCGCGGATGGCGGACGACGCCTGCGCGATGGTGAGGCCGGCAGGGTCGGAGGGCAGCGGCGGCATAGCGAGTCGTTCAGCCGGACAGGGCGCGGAGTTTGCCGACCAACTCCTCGACATCGGACAGGTGCGCCTCAACGGTCTCCCGAGGCAGCCAACCCTCGTAGAAGTTGGTGTGGAGGGCGTTCGCGGCGGCGAATGCCTTGCGGATGTCCTGGTCGCCCGTCTCGTCCGTCAGGCGATTCACTGCACTAAAGAGTTCGTAGTGGCCGTTGTGCTCCCAGCCGCGCGCCTCCGCCACGGCCTTGACCGCTTGAGCGGCGGCGCCCCAGCCCTTTTCGGACGCCTGGAGCAGGTCGCCCTCGGCCAAGTACGCGCGGGTCTTAGCCATGAAGTCCAAGGCGGTGGCCGCGTGGTATTGGGTACGAGTAGTCACTGGCACAACCTCGTTGGTCATTATAGCGCAGGCGCCCGCCCATCGAGTCCCCTCAGGGCGAACGGGTAGGGGACGAAGGTGCTATGGTGAAGAGCGCTCCGACCACCATGATCGGCGAGGAGGCGGCTATGCTGCTTGCGACCAGTGACCACATCGACGGGATGCGGATCACGAAGACCTTGGGCCTCGTGCGCGGCAACACCGTGCGCGCCCGCAACATCGGCCGCGACCTCATGGCCGGACTCAAGAACATCGTCGGTGGCGAAATCTCCGAATACACCAACCTGCTCACCGAGGCGCGCACGGAGGCGACGGGCCGGATGGAGGCGCAGGCGGAGCAGCTGGGCGCCAACGCCGTCGTCGGCCTGCGCTACGTAACCTCCAGCGTGATGAACGGCGCGTCCGAGTTGCTCGCCTACGGCACCGCCGTCGTCGCCGAGGAGGCCAAGGGCGGCGAGGGTCACGCGCACTAGCCCGACTCTCGGCTACCCGTGCTCGCCGCAGGTGGACAGCCAGGCGTGCCCCGTCTCGGCGATGAGCGCGTCCGCCGCGTCAGGTCCCCACGAGCCACGCGGGTAAGGATGAGGGCGCGGCGCGTCAGGCGCCTCCCACGCGGCGAGCAGCGGATCGACGATGGCCCACGCCTCGCCTATCTGCTCGGCGGGGATGAACAGCGCGCGGTCGCCCGACAGCGCGTCTTGGAGCAGCCGCTCATACGCCTCGGGGATGCTTTGGTCGGGGAATGCGCGCGCGTAGTGAAACTCGAGGTCGCGCGGACTAGTC
>JAPPFU010000239.1:1982-5887 GCA_028875085.1 Chloroflexota bacterium | reverse complement strand
CGGCGCCGCCGGCCTCTTCGAGCAGGACGACATCGACAACTGGCGCCAGGTCAGCCTCTCCGCCACAAGCCCCATCGCCCGCAAGCACGCGCAAGACCTTTCTATGGGCGTCGGCCACGTCAACGGCGCCAGCAAGCTCCCTGGCGAGGTGTCGGAGCGCTACATCTCGGAAAACAACCAGCGCAACTTCTACCGCCGCTGGGAGGAGTTCATGAACGCTGACTCGTGGGCCGACATCCCCCTCGACCCCGCCACCGCCGACTTCGAGGGCTCCGCAACCCTGCACGGCTAACGCCTCTTCACCCCGCTCCTTGCCCGTAGCGGCAATCGGCTGACCGCCGTCTCCATTCGCCCTTCGAATTCCCTCAGGACGAACGGAGGGGGCGCTCACGCCACGAAAAGCGCCTCAATGCGAAGGCCCTGCCGATTTGCGTCGGCAGGGCTCGGCAGACCCGCTCCTCGTGGCGCGATTGGGAGGGGTCGGGAGGAGGGAATGGGAGCCGCCGCTGCCGCAGGGGAGAAGCGGCCCTCCGTTTAGGAGGGGATGCGGTTTTGGCTCCCGGAGCTATTCGGTTGTAGCGCCGCCTGCCCCTGGACCCGTCCGGTGGACGAGGCCCAGGGGACAGCGCTCGGAACGTTGCCGCGCGGTCGGAGGCATCTCCCGCCCGGCGCCGTGAAGTCGGTTGTTAGAGCTGCTCGCGCTGACCCGCCCTCAGGAAGGGCGGCAGGTCGAGTTCGCCCTCCTCGCCCAGTGCGTCGCGCAGGAACTCGGAGATGGCGTCGCCGGGCATCGCACCCGTCTCCACCGCAGGCAGGCCGGTGGCGATGATGGTGACGCGCACTTCGTCCTCCATCTTCATGTCGGGCACCATGCCAAAGATGATGTTCGCCTCCGGGTCGACGACCCGTCCGATGACGTTGGCCGCCTCCTGCACTTCGCGCAAGGTCAGGTCGACGCCACCGGTAATGTTGAAGAGCACGCCACGCGCGCCTTCGATGTTAACGTCCAGCATCGGGCTGTTGATGGCGTTCTTCGCGGCCTGCACCGCGCGGTTCTCGCCCATCGCCGTGCCGATGGCCATCCACGCCGGACCCGCGCCGCTCATGACGGTCTTCACGTCGGCGAAGTCGAGGTTGATCTCGCCCGGAACGGTGACCAGTTCCGCGATGGACTGCACGCCCTGGCGCAGCACGTCGTCCGCCACCTTGAAGGCCTGATCCGCCGTCAGTTCGGCGTCGGCCAGGTGGGTGAGCCGGTCGTTCGGAATCACGATGAGGGTGTCCACCTTGTCCTTCAGCATCACCAGGCCGTCCTCGGCGTTCTTGGAGCGCTTGCGGCCCTCGAACCCGAACGGCTTGGTAACGACGGCAATCGTCAGCGCGCCCGTGTCGCGGGCCACCTCGGCCATGACCGACGCCGCGCCGGTGCCGGTGCCGCCGCCCATGCCGGAGGCGATGAATACCATGTCGGCGCCGCGCACCGACTCGTACAACTCTTCCCGCGACTCCTCCGCAGCGGAGCGGCCCATCTCCGGGTCGCCGCCGACACCGAGCCCCCGTGTGAGTTTGTCCCCGATGCGGATCTTCACCGGCACGTCCATGCGCAGCAGGTGCTGCGTGTCGGTGTTGACCGCTAGGTACTCCACGCCTGGCACGCGCTCCTTGTACATGCGGTTCACGGCGTTGCAGCCGCCGCCGCCCACGCCTATCACCTTCACCTGCGCCATGCCGTCCGCGGGCGGCAAGCTGCTCGTTCCCATCGACTCCATCATGTCTGCTCTCCCTTCGGGTCGGATAGACCGTAACGCGTGGTTTGTGTTTCGCTGCCCCGGCGCGCCGGGGCGTTGGTTCTACGCCCGCGCCTCCGTCGGTCCGCGGAACATCAGCCGCGCCATCCAAGTCCGCAGGCGCTGCTGGACCAAGGGCGAGACGGTGACGTCGCGGGCGACTGCCCCGGCGTGCCGGTGGCGTATGCCCCAAAGCAACAGGCCGACCCCTGTCGCAAACTTGCTGTCTTCCAGTTCCGCAGGTATCCCCAAGTTGGCGGAGGGCGCCCCCAGGCGCACCGGACACTTCCCGTAGTCCTGCGCCACCTCCACCAGGCCGTGCAGGTTGGAGCAGCCGCCGGTGAAGACGATGCCCCCCATCGGCATGCGCTTGAAGCCCGCCTCGTTCACCTTGGCCAGCACCATCCGCACCAGTTCCACGGCGCGGTCGTGCAGCAGGCGGTTCACGCGGTCAAGCGACACCGTGCGCGGCAGGCCGCCGTCGACGCCTTGCAGCTCCACCTTTCGCCAGTGGTCGCCGTGCTCCACGAGCGCCGAGCCGTACTTCACTTTGGCCTCTTCCGCCATGGTCGGGGAGAGGCCTAAGCCGATGGCGATGTCGTTGGTGAATTGGTGGCCGGCGATGGGCAGCGCGGAGGTGTACCAGACCGCGCCCTCACGGTAGATGGCAATGTCGCTCGTGCCGCCGCCGATGTCCACCAGCACCACGCCGCCCTGGCGCTCGTCGCCCGTGAGCACGGCCTCCGCGCTAGCCAGGTGCTCGAGGATCATCCCGCGCACCCGCACGCCCGCCTCGCGCACTACGCGCGCCACGTTGTCAAGTTGCCCTTTGTCGCCCACGACCACGTGGGAATCGACGCTCAGGTTTCGGCGCGCGGAAAGGCCGACTGGGTTGCGGACGCCCGGCGTCCCGTCCACCAGGTAGGCGCGGGGGATGACGTGCACCACGCGCCTGCGGTCGTCGAGGCCGTCGCCCGCGACCGCCGACTCGAGCACGCGGTCGACGTCTGCTTCGGTTACGGCGCCCGGGCGGTTGTCGAATTCGAGGTTCGAGGCGGCGTTCGCGCAGGTGAGATGCGCGCCGGTGATGCCGACGAAGGCAGGCGGCAAGCGCTTGCCCAGCATCTGGGACGCGTCGCGCACCGACTCACGGATCGACTCGGTCAGTTCTTCGGCGCCGACCACGAGGCCCTTGCGCATGCCCATCGAGGAGGCGTAGCCGATGGCCACGACTTCCATCGCGCCGGAGGGCGAGAGCTTGGCGGCGAGCGTCGCCACCTTCGTCGTCCCCACGTCGATGGCCGTGTACAGCTTCTCCTTACGGGGCATGGATCTTCTCCGCCACGCGCAGCCTTGCGCTCCGGCTGCGGCGGTTGCGGCGCGTCTCCTCTGCGGATGGGCGGATCACCTTTCGGTTCACCGCTGTCAGGCGCTCGTCGCCGCGCACGAATTCCTTGACCATCCGGTCTTCCAGCGAGTGGTAGGCGATGGTGACGAGCCTCCCGTTGTCAGCCAGGATGTCCGCCGCCCCACGCAAACCCGCCTCCAGCGCGGCCAATTCGCCATTGACGGCGATGCGCAGCGCTTGGAACGTCCGCGTCGCAGGGTGCGTGCGCCCGCGTCCGTAGCCCGCCGAGCGGCGCACCACCTCGGCGAGGCGCGCGGCATCGGCGATGGGGCGCGCCGCCATGATGCCGCGCGCGATGCGACGCGAGCGCGGCTCTTCGCCGTACTTCCACAGCAGGTCGGCCAACTCCTGCTCGCTTAGCCCGTTCACTAGGTCGGCTGCCGTCCGCTCTTCGTCCGGGCCAAAGCGCATGTCCAGCGGCCCAGGCCGTTGGAACGAGAAGCCGCGCCCGCCGCCGTCCAGTTGGCGAGAGGAGAGGCCCAGGTCGAACAGGACGCCGTGAGCGGGGGCGAAGCCCTCCGTCTTAGCGACGCAGGCGACGCGGGCGAAGTTGGAGCGCACCATTCGCACGCGCCGGCCAAAGAGCGCTAGTCGCTCTTGCGACGCGGCGAGGGCATCGGGGTCGGCGTCCAGCGCGAGCACCCGGCCGGTCGGGGCCGACGCTGCGAGGATCGCCGCCGTGTGGCCGCCGTCGCCCAGGGTGCAGTCGA
>JAPPFU010000239.1:0-1972 GCA_028875085.1 Chloroflexota bacterium | reverse complement strand
CATCACCATCCGGAACCTCGACGACGGGCTGAAGCGCCGCCTGCGCGTGCGCGCAGGCTTTCGACCGCCTCCGCCGGCATGACCGGGTCATGGCGCGTGCCGCTGTGCATGGGCTGCCTCGGCTGCGAAATGGGCGGGAGTCGGAGCGAGACCTCCTGCCCAAGCCAGAGGCAAACCTAATCATCGTTTGAGAAAAAGACACTTGGCCTGTCAGACGGATTTCAACGACTTTGGGCGCAGGGACGCGATTCACGCTGCCACCGGCGCCGCTCCTCACGGCGGAGAATCCACAAGTTCTTGTGTTTTGGTTTAGCACAAGTACAAGACTTGTACGAAACTTCGACCCGAAATGAACGATGAGCGCTAGGACGGCGGGACGGCGTGCGGGCGCGGGTCGATGGGCACGGCGGCGGCGAGGCCGACGGCCTGCTCGAAGAGCGCGGCGGCGGAGATGAGCAGGTCTTCCCTGCCGCGCGGCGCCATCAACTGGACGCCGACGGGCAGTCCTTCCTTGGTGAAGCCGACGGGGACGGCGATGACGGGGCAGCCAGTGAGCACCAGCGCCGAGCACATCACCAGCCACGAGATGTAGTCGTCGAAGTGGACGCCGTCCACGTCCGTTACGTAGCGCAGTTCGGCGTCGAAGGGCGGGACGATGACCGTCGGGGCGACCAGCAGGTCGTAGGTCTCGAAGAATTCCACGGCGCGGTAGAAGAAGGCGGCGCGGGCGCGCTCGGCCTTGGCCACGTCTTCCGCCGTCTGCTTGCGGCCCGCCTCCACGTTCCAGTGGATCTCCGGCTTGATGAGGTCGCCGTGCTGTTCGATGACGGGGGCGAGGTTGGCGAGGAACTGGTGGGCGCGCAGGACGTGGAACACGTCGTTGGCGCCGGTGAAGTCCATCGTGGTCTCGTCCACGCGGGCGCCGATGGACTCGAAGCGGCTTACGGCGGCGGCGCAAACCTCCCGCACCTGGGCCTGGACGGGCGATATGCCGAGGTCGGGGGTGTAGGCGACGCGGCGAGGCGTGACGGGGTTGTCGGCGGCGTCCACGTAGGGGCGCTCCGGCGCGGGCATGCTGAGGGGGTCGGCCTCGTTGAATCCGGCCATCGCGTCGAGGAAGAGCGCCGTATCGCCGACCGTGCGCCCCATCGGGCCGTCGACGGAGAACGTGCCGAAAGGGTTGTCCTTGGGGCCGGAGGGGACGCGGCCCGGGGAGGGGCGCAGTCCGACGACGCCGCAGAAGGAGGCGGGGATGCGGAGCGAGCCGCCCAGGTCGCTGCCGGTCGCCAGCCAGACTTGCCCGGCAGCGAGGGCGGCCGCGGCGCCGCCAGATGAGCCGCCGGAGGTCATGCGGGTGTCCCACGGATTGCGGGTGCGGCCAAAGACGTCGTTGAAGGTGGTGGCGCCTGCGCCGAACTCGGGCGTGTTCGACTTAGCAAGCACGATTGCGCCTTTGCGCTCGAGAGCGCCTACGAGCAGGTCTGAGCGCTGAGGCACGCTGTCGGCGAAGGCACGCGAGCCTTTGGTGCTCCGGACGCCGGCCACGTCCTTCAGGTCCTTCACGGCGATGGGCAGGCCGTAGAGGTAGCCGCGGGGCGGGTCGCCGGGCGTCTCGAGGGCGGCGGCGTGGGCGCGGGCGCGCTCGGCGGCGAGGGTGGGCAGCGCGTTGATCGCGCCGTCCGTCTCGGCGATGCGCTCCAGCGCCGCGTCGATCAACTCCGCCGGCGAGACCTGCTTGTCGCGGAGCGCGCTCACTGCCTCGCGCGCCGTCATCTTCATCAGTTCGTTCACTGCCCTACCCTCCCGCCGTGATGGGAGCGAGTATAGCCGCGCCGGGGGAGCGGGCCGCCCTTCCCACAAGGGAGGCCTTCGCGTAACTGCTCCGTCTTCCCCCCCCCCCCAAAAAAAAAAAAAACATTTTTGGGGGGTTAACCCCCCCCCCCCCCCCGGCGGGGGGGGGGCCCCCCCCGGG
>JAPPFU010000148.1 GCA_028875085.1 Chloroflexota bacterium | reverse complement strand
GTCGAAGGGCGGTATCCCGGCGCGACCGGCGCGCTGCGCCTCGCGCGGCTCCGAGAGGTCCACCGGCTCGTCCTCCATCGAGGCGATGACGGCCAGCGTGCCCTCCGCGCCCACCGCGTCCAGCAGCGCGAGCACGACGGCGTCGACGCCGCCGGCAACCTTGCCGATGGAGCGTAGGCTTGCGTGGATCTCGAGTAGGTCGCCGGGCGCAACGCCGAGGGTGCGCAGGCCGACGGCCAGCCGGGAGCGGGTGAGCGGCATGCCCGGCACCTACTCCATATCCCCCCACGAGTAGCCCTTCTTGACATCGATGCGGAGGGGGACGCTGAGGCGCAGGGCGTTGGGCATGACATCCGCCAGCATGGCCGTCAACTGCTCCTCTTCGTCTTGGGGCGCCTCGAAGACCAGTTCGTCATGCACTTGGAGCAGCATGCGGCTGCGCATCCCATCCGCCTCCAAGCGCGCCTGCGCCTGCACCATCGCCTCCTTGATGATGTCGGCGGCGGTGCCTTGGACGGGCATGTTGACGGCCATGCGCTCGGCGGCTTGGCGCACGTGCGCGTTGGCGGCGTTGATGTCCGGAATCAGGCGGCGGCGGCCAAGCATCGTCTCGACGTAGCCCAGGGCGCGGGCGTCCCGGATAGTGGCGTCAAGGTACTCCTTCACGCGGGAGTAGGCGCCCATATAGTCGTCGATGAACCGGTTTCCTTCCTCCATGGAGAGGTCGGTCTGGTTGGAGATGCCGAAGGCGCTGAGGCCGTAGATGACGCCGAAGTTCATCACCTTGGCCAGGCGGCGCATGTCGGGCGTTACCTCGGCGATGGGGACGCGGTGGACAAGCGCCGCAGTGGAGGCGTGAATGTCCTCGCCGCGGTCGAAGGCGGCCATCAGTTCGGGATCCTGGGAGAGGTGGGCGAGGACGCGCAATTCAATCTGGGAGTAGTCGGCGGCGAGCAGCATCCACGCAGGGCGCTCCTCCGCGACGAACGCCTTGCGGACGCGGCGGCCCAGCTCGGTGCGCACGGGGATGTTCTGGAGGTTGGGGTCGTTGCTGGCGAGGCGTCCGGTGGCGGCGCCGGTCTGGTTGTAGGTGGTGTGGATGCGCCCCGTGGCAGGGTTCACCTGTTGGGGCAGCGTGTCCACGTAGGTCGACTTCAGCTTGGAGAGTTCGCGGTATCTCAACACGTGGTCGACGACGGGGTGGCCCTTCAGCCACTCCAGCGTCTGCGCGTCGGTGGAGTAGCCCTTCTGCGTCCGCTTGCCGTGCTGCAGCCCCTGCTCCTTGAAGAGCACGTCGGAGAGCTGCTGGGGGGAGCTGATGTTGAAGTCGTGGCCGGCGGCCTCGTAGACCGCATGCTCCTCAGCGGCCACCATCTCGGTCAGCTCCTCGTTCAACTCCCGCATGGCGTCGGCGTCGAGGGCGATGCCGTGGAGCTGCATCCGCACCAGCACGGGCAGGAGGGGCATCTCGCGCTCGTGCAGGAGTTCGAGGCTGCGCGCGTCCAGTTCGCCCTCGAGGTGAGCGCGGAGGCGCAGGGCGGCGTCTGCCTTGGTGCCCGCGTAGTTCGCCGCGTCCGTGATGGCGACCTGGCTGAAGGGGATCTGCTTGCGTCCGCTGCCGACCAGGTCGGCAAGAGGCGTCAGCTCCAGCCCCAGCCTATGGAGCGCCACCTGCGGCAGGCCGAGCGCGCGGTCGCGGCCCAGCAGGTGGGCGGCGACCATCGTGTCGAAGTCCACGTTGACTTGCATGGGCGGCAGGCCGTGTACGGCAAGAGCGGTCAAATCGTGGTTCAGGTTGTGCCCCACCTTGGCGATTGCCGCGTCCATCAGCAGCGGCAGCAGCGTGCCCAACGCCTCCTCCAAGCCTACCTGTGCCCCCTCCGCGTGGCCGACGGGGACGTACCATGCCTTGCCCGGCTCGGCGGCGATAGCGGCCCCGGCGATCTCCATCTGCATAGGCGCGGGTGGCGAGCCTTCGACGACGAGGGACATCACGCCCGCAGCACGCACCGCGTCGGCCATCGCGGCGAGCGCGTCCGCCGTGTCGACGACCGCGACTTGGGTGTCCGGCGGGCCGACGGCGGGGGGTTCGGGCGCGGGTTCTACGGAGGGCGGCGCGTCCGCTGAAGGCTCGGGCGCTTGCGCGGGAGCGCCGTCGGCGGAGCGGGGCGCGGGAATGCGCGCGATGAGCGAGTTGAATTCCAGTTCACGGAAGAGTTTGACCACCGCCTCGCGCCTGAAGTCGCCGAACTCAGCCTGCGTCAAGTCGAAGCCTGCGGGCGCGTCGATGGCGATGGTAACCAACTCCTTGCTGCGGCGCGCCTGCTCCTCGTGCTCGCGCAGCAGGTTCTGGATGCGGGGTGGCGTTACCTCGTCGATGCGTTCGTAGACGGCGTCGACGCTGCCGAATTCCTGCACCAGTTTCACCGCGGTCTTGCGCCCGATGCCGGGGACGCCGGGGACGTTGTCGGACGTGTCGCCCTCGAACGCCTTGACGTCGATCTGGCGCAGGGGGTCGAGGCCGCCGTAGCGCTCGCGCACCGCCGCTACGTCGTAGGTCTTCTGGTCGCCGAATCCGGTGGTCATCAGGACGCGGACATGGGGAGTGACGAGTTGGAGCGTGTCGCTGTCGCCGGTGAAGATGACGGCGTCGACGGCGTTGGCGGAGCACTCGGCGGCGATGGTCCCAATCACGTCGTCGGCCTCGTAGCCGGGCGTCTCGTAGATGGGCACGTTGAGCGCTTGCATCAACTGCTTGATGCGCTCCACCTGGGGCGGCAGTTCGTCCGGCGTCGGCGCGCGGTGGGCCTTGTAGTCGTCGTAGATGTCGTCGCGGAAGGTGGGGCCGGGCGGGTCGAAGGCGATGGCGAGGTGGGTGGGGCGGAGGTCGCCGATGGCCCGGAACAGCGTGCCTGCGAAGGAGTGGACGGCCTCGACGCGTTCGCCCGCCGCGCGGGTGGTCATCGGCGCGCGCTCCATTGCGTAGAAGGCGCGGAAGGCCATAGCGTGGCCGTCGAGGAGGAGCAGGAGCGGCTTGGGCTCCGCCGCCGCATCCGGCGATGCGGCGCCCGCGCCGTCTTTAGGCTCGGCGGCGAAAAGCCCTTCCTGCCCTTCCTGTGCGGTGGGTCTGCGCGCGGCCATAGCGCCGCGATTCTAGCACCGGCGGGGCTAGACCTCGCGGGTGAGCGTGGCCAGGAACTCCTGGTTGTTCTTGGTGCGGCTCATCCGCTCGATGATGCGCTCGGTCGCCTCGGCGGCGTTGACGGAGTCGTTGGCGATCATCGAACTCATGCGGCGCAGCAGCCAGACCTGGCGGAGGGTGAGGTCGTTGAGCAGGAGCTCCTCGCGGCGGGTGCTGGAGCGCTGGATGTCGATAGCGGGGAAGGTGCGCCGCTCCGACAGGCGCCTGTCGAGGTGCAGCTCCATATTGCCGGTGCCCTTGAATTCCTCGTAGACCACGTCGTCCATACGGCTGCCGGTGTCGATGAGGCACGCGGCGAGGACGGTGAGGCTGCCGCCCTCCTCGGTGTTGCGGGCGGCGCCGAAGAAGCGCTTGGGGGGATAGAGCGCGACGGGGTCCATGCCGCCGGAGAGGGTGCGGCCGCTGCTAGGGACGGCGAGATTGTAGGCGCGGGTGAGGCGCGTGATGCTGTCGAGCAGGATGACCACGTCCCTGCCGGCCTCGACCAGGCGCTTAGCGCGTTCGAGGCAGAGTTCGGCGACGCGGCAGTGGTCTTCGACGGGTTCGTCGAAGGTGGAGCTGAAGACCTCGCCGTTGACGGAGCGCTTGATGTCGGTGACTTCTTCGGGGCGCTCGCCGATGAGGGCGACCATCAGGTGCAGATTGGTGTGATTGACGCTGATGCCGGCGGCGATGTCTTTGAGCAGCGTGGTCTTGCCGACCTTGGGCGGGGCGACGATGAGGCCCCGCTGGCCGCGCCCGATGGGGGAGATGAGGTCGATCATCCGCGCCGACAGCAACTCCTTGGTCGTCTCGAGACTGATCTGCACGTCAGGGAAGACGGGCGTCAGGTCCTCGAAACTGGGGCGGCGGCGGGAGCGCTCGGGGTCTTGGCCGTTGACCGAATCCACGCGCGCCAGTCCCTGGAAGCGGTCGGAGTCGCGCTGCGACTTGACCTGGCCGAGGATGTGGTCGCCGCTACGGAGTCCGAATCGCCGCACAAGGGCTTGGGAGACGTAGACGTCGTTCTGGCCGGGGCGGCGTCCGTGGCGGCGGAGGAAGCCGTAGCCGTCGGACATCACGTCGAGGATGCCGCTGGCAATCTGCTGGCCCTGCTCGCCCGCGTAGGAGTGGAGCAGCGCGTTGAGCAGTTCGTCGCGGCGCATGGACTCGGGCGCTTTGCCGTTGCCCAGTTCGCGGTCGCGCGCCAGCGTCGCCAGCTCGTTGGTGGTCTTTTCGTGCAGTTCGGCGATGTTCATAGGCTCAGTCCGGACGTTGAAGGGAGATGGGGGCGGGCGCTGTGCGCCGCCATGGTCGCGCTATGCAGGGGAGGCGTTGGTCGGCCTTGCCGGTTACCGCGCCGGCCCCCGCGCGGCGGGCGAGGGCGGTCAAGTGGGGATCAAGGCGCCGCCGGTCGAGAGAGGGCTGCGCGGAGGGGCAAGTTACGAAGAGAACGCCGTAAACCACGGCAAGCCTACCTTACCACACCCTCGCAACCGCCCGCAAGTAGGGGCTGCCGCCCCCCGTTAGCGTAACCTTGACTTATGCCCGACGAGAACCTGCGCGTGCTCAGCGTCGTCCACTACGCCGTGTTCGGCGGGCCGACGGCGGTCAACATGCGCATCGCTGCGGGGCTGGCGGAGACGGGCGTTGAATTGACCGTCGCTCTCCCGCGCGAGCGCGGCTCCGCCCACGAGCGTCTGGAGGCGGCGGGCGTGCGGACGCTGACTTTGCCGATGGGCAGGCTGCGGGCCAAGCTCGACCCTCGCGTGCAGCTCGGCGTGGCCGCGTCCTTCTGGCCGACGGTGGCGCGCTTGGCGCGGCTGGTGCGGCGGGAGAGGTTCGACGTCGTGCAGGCCAATGGCTGGGAGAACCCGCACGCGCTGTTGGCGGGGCGGCTGGCTGGCGCGGCGGTCGCGGCGCAGATCGTGGCGCCAGGCCTGCCGCGCGCGGTGCGTTGGGGCTTCGCCCCGATGCTCCCGCTCACCGCCGACGCCGTGTTGGCCACGGGCAAGGCAGTCGCCGCGCGCTACCCGTTGACCGGCGGACTCGGCGAGCGGCTGGTTACCTACTACCCGCCGGTGGACCTTGAACGGCACGACCCGGCGGCAGTAGACGGCGCAGCCGTCCGCGAGCGGCTGGGGTTCGGCGCGAACGACCTCGTCGTGGGCAACGTCGGCAACTTCAATCCGATGAAGGGCCAAGACCTGCTGCTGGAGGCGTTCGCCATGGCGCGGGAGCGGGCGCCGTCGGCGAAACTGGTGATGGTCGGTCAGACGCTGGATACGCACGCGGGCTACTACGCGGGCTTGGTGGCGCAAGCGCACCGGCTGGGGCTGCGGCCGGGCCGCGACGTGGCGTTCGTCTCGCCGGAAGGGGGCGTGGAGGAGTACGTGGCGGCGTTCGACGTGTTCGCGCTCACTTCGCGCAGCGAGGGCATCCCCACGGCGATGCTGGAGGCTATGGCTATGGCCAAGCCGGTCGTGGCGTTCGACGTTGGGTCGGTGCGCGAGGCGCTGCGCGACGGGGTGGAGGGGCGCGTCGTTCCGTCGTTAGGCACGGGCGCGGCGGCCGAGGCCATCGCGCAATTGCTGACCGATCGCGGGCGCGCGGCGGCGATGGGAGCGAGGGGGCGCGCGCGTGCGCTGGCGGAGTTCGGCGCGGCGCAGGCGGTGGAGCGCCACTTGGCCGCCTACCGCCTCGCGGTGGGGCACGCGGCGGCGCGGCGGGCGTTCGGTC
>JAPPFU010000226.1 GCA_028875085.1 Chloroflexota bacterium | reverse complement strand
CCAGTGACCTCCGCGATGTCAACGCGACGCTCTAACCAGCTGAGCTAACCGCCCCCGCCAGACTGCCAGTATAGCCTACCGCGCCGTTCGCTCGCTGCCCCCCGCGCACTTGCCCCGCCGCGCGCCCTCGTGTAGACTGCGCCGCGTCCGTACTGAGTGGCAGCGGTTCGCAGGGGGCCGCGGCGCCTGAGCTGGTACTGGGGGGAGGCCGATAGTGGAAGGCGCGTATCTTCCGGAATGCCGTGTCTGCAGCGTGGGCGACCTCGTCCCGCTCTCCGACTTCGGGGGGCAGGGGGCGGCGGTCCACTACAAGGCGTGGGTGTGCACGAACCCCGACTGCGGCTTCAACATCAAGATCCGCAACGGGGACGTGTACCTCAACGAGCCCATCTCCAACGGCGCGGGCCACACGCCCCGCGTCCGCTAGCGCGGGCCGTCCCGCCTCAAGCGAGGCCGCCGTTGCGCCCCGCCCGCCGCTCTAGGCAGCAGACCGCGCCGCCGCTCGACGGAGGCCCGCGGTGAGGGCGCTCTTGCCTTCCCGCCGCGCCGCCGCGATCGCGCTGCTCAGCCTCGGCGTGCTCCTGATCGCCGCGGCAGGCGCGTTCTACGCCTACACCGCCTTCCTCGCGCGCGGCCTGGGCGACCTGGCGGTTACAGGGCCGGAGGTTACGCTGCCCACCGCCACGCCGCCTGCCGCCGGGAGCGCGGCCTACGCGCTGTATCCGGGGAGCGTAACGCCCTACCGCGCGTGGGCCGACCCGCGCGGAACGCTCGACCTCGGCCACGAGCCGCTCCTCGACGGCTTCACCTCCGTCAGCGCCCTGGGGCAGCCCTCGCTGCACGGCGCGGATGGGCGTGCCGACCGCATCATCATCCCCGCCATCGGCGTGGACGCGCGCGTCGAGGAGTTGGGCATCCGCGACCTGGGCGACTCCCGCGCCTACGAGACGCCGCGCCATACGGTCGGCCACATCCCGGGCACGCCCAACCCCGGCTCCCACGGCAACGGCTGGTACTTCGGCCACCTCGAGAGTCCGGTGCAGGGCGAGGGCAACGTGTTCAGCCGTTTGCCGCAAGCGGCGGAACTGCTGCGGGAGGGGGACGACGTGTTCGTCGTGGTGCAGAGCGGCGCCGCCCAATACCTCTACCAAGCCACCGAGACCGACCTCGTCCACGAGGACAGCCTCTCGCTCTACCAGGCCGGCGACGCCCGCGTAACCCTCGTAACCTGCCAGCCGCGCGGACGCTACGACCACCGCCTCCTCGTAACCGCCAAGTTGGTCGGCTACCGCGACGCAGCCCCAGCCGCCCCCGGCTAACCCCCGCTTGCCCTGCACGCGCCGCCCCCGCTACCCTGCTCCGCGCCGCCAGCGGAGGAGCCCCTTGAAGATCACCGGCGTCGATGTCCACGTCATGCACGGCGTCCGCCGCAACTGGGTCTTCGCCAAGGTGAGCACGGACGAGGGGATTCACGGCTGGGGCGAAGGTTCGCTCGAACGCCACGAGCACGCCGTGGCAGCCGCCATTCTCCACTTGGCGGAGCGCATCGAGGGGCATGACCCGACGCGTGTCGAGTTTCTGTGGCAAGTGATGCACCGGCACGGCTTCTGGCGCGGCGGCGTGGTCATCGGCTCCGCGCTTAGCGCCCTCGATCAGGCGCTGTGGGACATCACCGGCAAGGCGTATGGCCTGCCCGTCTACAAGCTGCTGGGCGGCGCCGTCCGCGACCGCGTCCGCGCCTACACGCACGCCAACGACATCCCAACCGCCGCGGCTCTCATCAGCCAGGGCTTCCACGCACTGAAGACGAGCGGCTGGATCGCTGCCGACTCCGACGCGCGGGAGGAAGAGCTGCCTTCCGCGCTCGCCGACAAGCTCGCCGCCTTCCGCCGCGAATTCGGCCCCGGCCTGCGCATCATGATCGACAATCACGGGCGCGCCCGTCCCGCTCTCGCCATCAAGCAGATACGCGCCGCCGCGCCCTACGACATCGCCTTCTTCGAAGAACCCGTGCCCCCGGACAACCTCGACGCCCTTGCCGTCGTCCGCAACGCCAACCTCCCCGTCGAACTGGCCACCGGCGAGCGCGTCTACTTCCGCACCGGCTACCGCGGCCTCCTCGCCCGCCATCTGGTGGACGTCATCCAGCCCGACGTTTGCCATTCGGGGGGGATCTCCGAAGTGCGGCGCATCGCCGCCATGGCCGAGACGGAGCACGTGCTCGTCGCGCCGCACAACCCCTACGGCCCCGTCGCAACCGCCGCCAACGTCCACCTCTGCGCCGCCATCCCCAACTTCGCCATCCTCGAAACCGCGCGCGACCTGCCCTGGCACGACGACGTGCAGCAACGGCCGCTGTGCATCGAGGAGGGCTACTTCCAACTCCCCGACGAGCCCGGACTCGGCGTAGACTTGGACGAGCACCTCATCGCCGAGAGGCCATACCAACCCACCGCCGTTATCCCCGCCTCGTGGGACCCGGACGACGGCGCGCCGAGGGACGTGTAGCGATGACCGACAACTCCGCGCAACGCCTCCGCATCCTGATGGAGTCGGCGGGATTCGACCTGCCGGACGCGGAGTTGGAGCGCCTGCTGCCGCTCTACGACATCTGGCGCCGCCGCCTCGACGAATACCTGCACTCGGTGGACACGACCGGCGACGAGCCGACCGCCTCGCCGCCGCCCGCTCTGCACGCCGCGCCGTAGGGACAGGTTTCAAACCTGTCCCTACAACGTGGAAACGCCCCCGCCTACTCGTCCGTCCGGTAGACGTACCGGGTGTCCCACAGCCCGTAGAGCGTGGGCGTGATGTTCCCGAAGACGTTCCGCACCGCCGTCATCCGCTCCGACAGCGCCGTGTAGATGACCGGCGCCTGCTCGGCGGCGATCTCCTGCGCACGGTGGTAGAGGCGCACCCGCTCCTCGCGGTTCAGTTCCTGGCTCGCTGCGGTGTACAGCGCGTCGATCTCCGCCTCCCACGCCGTCGCGGGCTCCGGCTGGCGCGGATACCACAGGTGGAAGTCGGCGTCGCTGTGCCAGAAGGTGATGCCGCCGTAGGGGTCGGGGCTACCCGTGAACCCGATGATCACGGCTTCCCAATCGTAGGTGGCCAGCAACTGATTGACCAGGTCGCCGAAGTCGATAACCTCGACCTCAGCGTCCAGGCCGATCGCCCGCAGCCCGTCCTTGACGATGCGCGCCGCCTCCTCGCGCACGGTGTTGCCCTCGTTCGTGACGATCGTGAACGCGATGGGGTTCCCTTGGCCGTCCTCCCGCACGCCGTCCCCGTCGGTGTCCGTCCAACCCAAGCCGTCCAGGAGCGCGCTCGCCGCGCCCAGGTCATACTCGTAGCGCGGGATGTCCGGGTTATGGAAATCGCCCGCCGCAGGGCTGATGGACGACCACTGCGGATAGCCCAAGCCGCCCAGTGCCTCCGCTACGATCGCCTCCTTGTCCACCGCGTGCGCCGCAGCCTGTCGGAACTCGCGTGTGTTGAACCACGCCCGCGCCTCCGCGCGGACATAGTCATCCCCTTCCACATCCGTCCCCGGATTCACGTTGAAGGTCAGGAACGTCGTACCGAAGCCCGGCCCGCGCCGATGGATGGTGAAGTTCGCCGCCTCCTGCGACGGCGCCAGCAGCGGGTATTCGCTGCCCAATACGCCGTGCGCGTCCGTCTCGCCCGCTTGGAAGAGCGCCAGTTCCTCCTCCAACTCCTCGACGATGAGGTACACGATTTCGTCGATGTAGGGCAGCCTGTTCCCCGCCGCGTCGTCCTTCCAGTAGTTGGGGTTGCGGCGCAACGTCAGGCGGTCATCCGGCGCGTAGGACGCGATGGTGAACGGCCCTGTCCCGATTACCTCCGACGGGTCGGTGTCAATGTTCCACGCCTCTTCGAATGTCCCCGCGTCCACGTAGGGCGCGAGGATGTGCTCCGGATAGATGGCCGATCCCATCGAGCGCAGGAATGGCGCAAACGGCGCGGGCAGCACGAAGCGCACGCTGTAGTCGTCGAGCGCGCTCACGCTCATGCGACTCTCCGTCCACTCCCCCGTCTCCTCGTCCATGTACCGGAAGATGAACGCCTCGCGGGCGCTGGTGGGGATGTCGTCGTTGTAGATGATGCGGTTGAACGTGAACTCCACGTCCCGCGCCGTGAACGGCTCCCCGTCGTGCCACGACACGCCACGCCGCAGGCGGAACGTCCACTCCAACCCGTCGTCCGAACGCTCCCACGACTCTGCCAGCGCCGGTTCGATTTCGTCCGTGAGCCACGAGGCCTCCGTCAGCCCTTCGAACAGGTAGCTGAGGTAGCCCGACGAACTCGCGTCGTTGGCGAGGGCGAGGTTGAACGTCAGCGGCTCGCCGATGGTCGCGTAGGTGATGCTCCCTCCGTGCGTTCCCACGGCGTACTCGAAGGAGTCCGCGTTGCCGCGCAGCCGAGCAACGATCTGCTCTTGCGTCTCGCGGCTAGGCGTTGGCGTGGGAGCAGGGGTGGGCGCCGAGGTTGGCGCCGGTTCGGGCGTTGGCGTCGCCGTTGGCAAGGGCGGCAACGCGGGAGCGGGGGCCGTCGTCGGCGTTGGCGTGGGATCGACGCTCTCGCAGGCGCTCATCACTAGCGAACCCAATAGCGCCGCCGACAGCATCAGCGCGCCCATCTTCCATCGCCGCGTCATCTCGCCCTCCGCCTGTGCGTTCAACGTGGCTGCAGCCATCAAACCGCGAACAGGAATATGCGCCACCATAGCACATGCCTTGCTATCCGATACACCTATGGCCTTGAGGCGCTGCTTGCGCAAGTGGCGCCCTAGCCCCGTAGAATCACCCCCTGCCGTCAAGCGCCATGACCGAACCGCTGCACTACCTCACTATCGCCGAGGCCGCCCGCCTCATCGCCGCGCGCGAGTTGTCGCCTGTGGAGTTGACGCGCGCCCACCTCGAGCGCATCGACGCGCTTGACGGCGGCCTCAAGGCCTACGTAACGCTCACCACCGACCAGGCTATCGCCGAGGCGCGCGCCGCCGAGCGAGAGATCGCCGAGGGCAACCGGCGCGGCCCCCTTCACGGCATCCCCCTCGCCTACAAAGACCTGTTCGACACGGCGGGCGTCCGCACTACCGCAGGCTCCAAACTGTGGGCTGACCGCGTGCCCGGCGCCGACGCTACTGTCGTCGCGCGGCTGCATGAGGCGGGCGCGGTGATGCTGGGCAAGCTCGCCCTCAGCGAGTTCGCCGCGGGGGCAGTCAAGACCTACGTCTCCCCCGCATCCGTCAATCCCTGGGCGCCCGACCGATTCACCGGCGCGTCCAGCAGCGGCTCCGGGGTCGCCGTCGCCGCCGGCCTCGCTATGGGCGCGCTTGGTTCCGACACCGGCGGCTCCATCCGAGGCCCCGCCGTCTGCTGCGGCATCTTCGGCCTCAAGCCCACCTACGGCCTGCTGAGCCGCAACGGCGCCGCCGCGCTCAGCTGGACGCTCGACCACGCCGGGCCTATGACGCGCACGGCGGAGGACGCGGCGCTCATGCTCGCCGCCATGGCCGGACGCGACTCCGCCGACGCGACCACCATCGACCCGCCCAACGGCGACTACCCCGCGCTTATCGGTCAACCCATCGCCGGACTGCGCGTCGGCCTGCTGCGCGACCTCTACCGCGAGGCCGCCCACGCCCCCGTCGCCGACGCGGTGGACGCCGCCGCCCAAGTCCTGGCGAGGCTCGGCGCCGAGATCGTCGAGGTAGAACTGCCGACCTTCCGTCAATCCTTCCTCGCCAACGCCGCCATCATCATGGCCGAGGCGCTCGCCTACCACCGCGACGCGCTCCGCGACCGCTTCGACGACTACGGCGCCCAACTCCGCGACAACCTGCTGCTCGGCGCGATGACCACCGCCCGCGACTACGTCCAGTCGCTCCGGGTCCGCGCCAAGTTCATG
>JAPPFU010000177.1:5555-6058 GCA_028875085.1 Chloroflexota bacterium | reverse complement strand
CCGCCGGTCTGCTCCAGCCGCTGCCCGTGCCGAAGGGCGCCATCCGGGGATCGGCGCGCGTGGACTACGACATCGTGCGCGCCGACTCCTTCTGCCCCGCCGGCATCTCCGTGATGCTGTGGACGTCCCCCAACGTGGAGGACGAGATCATCTACCAGATGATGACGGCGTTGCTGGAGAACCGCGAGATGGCGGACGAGAGCTTCCCGTTCATCGCCGCGCCCTGGAAGGAGCGCCTCGGCCACGTCTTCGTCTCGCAAGACGCCTTCCACCCCGCCGCCGCCCGCGCCTACGAGGAGCATGGCGTTACCTACGGCAGCGAGGGCGTGGACGAGTGGATATCCCAGCAGTAGGGACTTCCCGAACCTGAGGCTGTGGTAGCGTGGGGGGGGGGGGGGGGGGGGGGGGGGCCCGCCCGGAGGGGGGGGGGGGGGGGGGGGGGGGGGGGGGCGGGGGGGCGGGAGTGGGGGGGGGGGGGGGGGAGGGGGGGGGGGCGGGCGGGC
>JAPPFU010000177.1:0-5545 GCA_028875085.1 Chloroflexota bacterium | reverse complement strand
TTTTTTTATACCCCAGCTGTTGGTACTCCCCTACCCTGTGGGTGTGTTTGGGGGGGGCCCCTCGCTCGCGCGCGCCCCCACTTTCATTGACGCGGGAGGTGAGCGACGTGACGGAGCAAGGCGGCATCAGCCTTTTCGACGCCATCTACACCATGCGGGCCATCCGCAGGTTCAAGCCCGACCCGGTGCCCGACGCGCTCCTGCGCCAGGTCATCGAGGCGGCAGGGCAGGCGCCCAGCGGCGGCAACCGCCAGCCCTGGCGCTGGGTCGTCATCAGGAGCGCCGAGGGCAAGCAACGGGTGAGCGAGTTGGTGAAGCAGGCCAACGCGAAGGCCGCGGAGGCGCGCGCCGCAGGCCAAGACCGCCGCCCCGCTCCCACGCCGGCCGCCGCGCCCGGCGCCGACTTTGCGGAGAGCCTGGCGAGCGTGCCCGTCATCGTCATCGCCTGCGCCCAAGCGCCGGTGAGCCAAGGCCCATGGTCGGTCGGCCCGTTCGGGCAGACCTACCCAGGCGTGGAGAACCTGCTGCTGGCCGCGCGCGGCGTCGGCCTCGGCGGTTGCATCACCACCGGCTTCCGCTGGATGGCGGCGGAGTTCAAGGAGTGGCTAGGGCTGCCCGACGACGTGGAGCCGACCTGTCTCATTCCTCTCGGCTATCCGCTGGGCAAGGATGGCGAACGGCACGGCCGCAAGACGCGGCGCCCCATCGAGGAGTTGACCCACGAGGAGCGCTGGGGCGGCGCCATCTCCTTCTAGCCGCCGCCCGCCTTTGCCGCCTCCGGCCTCGGCAGGGGACGCGCGCCGTACATGAAGCCCAACGCCAGCAGCCAGAACAGCAGCAGCGCGAAGAAGGCGGGGCGGTAGCTGTCGAAGGCGTCGGCGCTGGCGGCGATGACGAACGGCGCGGCGGCGGCCACCGCTGTCTGGAACGGCGCGAAGGCGCCGCGTATCGCGCCCAAGTAGGCGCGCCCGAAGAAGTTCGACCAGATGAGCGGCTGGATGGCGAGGTAGCCGCCGAGCACGAGGCCTTGCACCGCGCCGTAGGCGAGCGCTACGGCGAAGGTGTCCACCAGCAGTAGAAACAGGATTGTGCACGCCGTCAGCCCCGCGTGCACGACCGCCACGCCGCGCACGTGGTGCCGGTCGAGAAAGTAGCCCCACAGCAGACGCGAGACTAGGGACGCCGCCCCGTAGGTCGAGACCACCGTCGCCGCCTCGGTGCGCGTGAAGCCGATGCTTTGGAAGTGGACGGCCCAGTTGCTGGTCAGGCCGATCATCGTCGGCGCCGCCAACATCGTTGCCAGTACGATGAACCACGTCGTCCGGTAGCGCAACACCTCGCTAGGCCGGAAGCTGTGCTCCTCCGCGATGCCGCGCTGCGCCGCGTCCGCCCGCCGCGCCTGCGCCTGCTCGACGCTATCCCCGTCCGGCAGCAGGCCCAGGTCTTCCGGCGAGCGGCGGATCAGCAGCGATATGGGCGTCAGCAGCGCCAAGGAGATGACGCCGATCACTACCCACGCCGTCCGCCACCCGTAGGCGTCGATGGTGATGTCGGCGAGCGTGGGGTAGACGAAGGCGCCGATCGCGGTTCCCGCGCTGCCGAAGGCAATCGCCTTGCCGCGCAGGCGCACGAACCACTTGGGCACCAGTGCCTGGTACAACTGTCCGCCCGCCCCGGCGAAGCCCACGCTCCCCAGCACGACGCTGAACAGGAAGTATTGCCAGTAGGCGTTGACCAAGCTCAGCGCTATCACGCTCAGCCCCAGCACCACGGAGGAGACGGTCATAACGATGGGGGGCCAGCGCCGCCGGTCCATCAGCCGCGCCAGCAGCACGATGAGCGCGCCCACCAGCAGCGTGCGGAAGAGAGTGACGCTGTAGATGGTTCCTCGGCTCCAGCCCAGTTCGTCGGACATCGGCGTGACGAACACCTGGAAGCCCCAGAGCATCGCGCCGGATCCCGCCACGCCCGCGAGCAGATAGCCGAGCACGATGAGCCAGCCGTAGTAAAAGCGGCGCCGCGCCGCGCCCGCCCTGGAAGAAGACATCGAGCGCCTAGTCTACACAGCGGCTTGACAGGGGTTGCAGTTAGTGATATCAAGTATCACTTATGACGACGCTCGCAGAACGGCCAAGGCTCGACGACATGCTGGAGGACTTGGGGTACCGTATGACCCCGTCGCGCCGGCTTCTGGCGCGCTTGCTGGGCAGCAAGGCGGGATCGTTCAGCGCCGAGGCCATCAGCGAGGAGCTGCCCACCGTCGGGCGCGCGACCGTCTACCGCACGCTGAAGCTGCTGGTGGACGCGGGCGTCCTCTGCAAGACAGCCCTGCCGGACGGCGCTCCCCGCTACTCCTTCGACGATGCGCGCCACCATCACCACGTGATCTGCGCCGACTGCGGCAAGGTCGAGGAGTTCCGCAAACCCGTCGTGGAGCGCCTGCTCCGCGAGATGGCCAAGGAAGTCCGCGGCGCCGTCGTCGGCCACCGGGTTGAGCTCTACATCACTTGCGCTAAGTGCTTATCGGAGAGGTAATAATGATACGCGGTATCAAATTCGCAACCCCACTAGTCGCCCTGGCCCTGCTGCTTGCGGCCTGCTCCGGCGACGCAGCGACCCCGACGCCCAGCCCAACGGCCACGCCGACGCGCGCGGCGCCCACCCCGACTCCCGCGCCGCCCGAGAAGCTCAGTGTGATGACGACGGTCTATCCGCTCGCCTACTTCGTCGAGCGCATCGGCGGCGACCTGGTGGAGGTGGAGAACCTCATCAAGCCGGGCGTGGACGCGCACGACTTCGAGCCGACCGCCGAGGACATTCAGCGCGTCTCGGGCGCCGACCTGCTGGTCGCCAACGGCCTAGAGCTGGAGCCGTGGATGGGTCGCATGCTTGAAGCGCTGGGCAACGATGCGCCTAGGGATGTCATCGAGGCGTCCAGCGTCATCATCGAGCGCGGCGCCTTGATGGAGAGCGCGGAGGGCGGTCACCACGGGGAGGAAGAGGAAGGCGAAGAGGGCGAGGACCACGGCGACGAGGACGTGGATGAGGACGAGGGGCACGACGAGGACGAAGGCGACGGGGACGAGGCGGCAGAAGAGGAAGAGGGCGAGGAGCATCACGGAGAGGAGAACGGCGACGAAGAGGAAGGCGAGGACCACGGCGACGAGGAGGGCGAGGACCACGGAGAGGAACTCGACCCGCACGTCTGGCTCGACCCGACCTACGCCATCCTCCAGGCTGAGGCTATCCGCGACGCGCTCGCCACGATTGACTCCGCGAACCGCGAGCGCTACCACGACAACGCCGCCGCGCTGATCGCCGATCTGCGAACGTTGCACGACGACTTCACCACCGGGCTGGCCTCCTGCCGCCACGACACCTTCATCACGTCGCACGCGGCCTACGGCTACCTGGCGTCGCGCTACGGCCTTGAGCAAGAGGCGATCGCCGGCCTCACGACCGCGGCGCAGCCCTCCCCGCAACGGCTGGCCGAGATCGTGGAGGAGGTGAGGGCGGACGGACTGAACTACGTCCTCGTTGAGCCCATCGTCGGCGACCGGCTTGCGCAAACCGTGCGCCGCGAGACGGGCGTCGAACTCGCCCCCATCCACGCCATCGAGAGCGTCACGCAGAGCGAGTTCGACGAGCACGGCGATTACATGGGCCTGATGCGGGACAACCTCGCGAGCCTCAAGCTTGCCCTGGAGTGCTCCTCCTGAGCGGCGTGGCGGCCAACGGTGGGGTCAACGGCTCCGTCTTGGAGTGGGAGCGCGTCACCTTCCACTACGGGGTGGGCCTCGCCGTCGACGACGTCTCCCTGCGGGTCGAGGCCGGCGAGTTCGCCGCCGTCCTCGGCCCCAACGGGAGCGGCAAGAGCACGCTGATCAAGCTGGCGCTGGGCATTCTGCGTCCCACAGGCGGATCGGTGCGCCTGTTCGGGCAAGAAGTCGGCGGCTTCAACGATTGGGGCCGGGTGGGCTACGTCCCCCAGGTCGTCTCCGCCGTCTGGAGCGGCTTTCCGGCGACCGTTACGGAGACGGTCGCCCACGGCGCCTACCGTGGCACGGCGCCCCTCGCCATCTTCCGCCGGTCGGAGCGGCCGGACGTGTTGGAGGCGCTCGAAGCGGTGAGTATGACGCACGTCAAGAGCAAGCGCCTCTCCGAACTCTCCCTTGGCCAGCAGCAGCGCGTGCTGCTGGCGAGAGCGTTGGTGCGAAACCCCGAGTTGCTGGTGTTGGACGAGCCCGCCGCCGGAATAGACGTGTCCGGCGAGGAGCAGCTCTACACAGTGCTGCGCGACCTCAACCGCGACCGAGGTCTGACGATCGTGCTCGTCTCGCATGACATTGGGGCGATGCTGCGTGAAGCGAGCACCGTGTGCTGCATGAATTGCTCGCTGGTGAAGCACGGCCCGCCCCACGAGTTGACCAGCGACGAACTTGCCGCACTGTACGGGCTGCCAGTAGACGCGCTGATCCACGACGCTCTTCACGAACACCGGTAGACGGGCATGCCGGCGATACTCCAATACGATTTCATGATTCGGGCGCTCATCGGCGGAGCGCTGGTGGGCATCCTCGCTCCGGCATTGGGGATGTTCATCGTCCTGCGCCGCTTCTCGTTGATCGCCGAGACGCTCTCCCACGTCGCGTTGATGGGCGTGGCCATCGGCATGGCGACACGGACGATGCCCTCGCTCACCGCGCTTGGGGCGGCCTCCGTCGGGGCGATTATCGTGGAGCAGTTGCGCTCGCGCGGCCGCCTGCCCGGGGACGTGGCGATGGCGGTGGTGCTCTACACCGCGCTCGCAGTCGCCGTGGTCGTCATCAGCTTCGCCGAGGGCTTCAACGTAGACCTGTTCTCCTTCTTGTTCGGTTCCATCCTGAGCGTCTCGCCGCTCGACCTGTGGCTGCTCGCGGGGCTTGCGGCGGTGGTCGTCGTGTTCGTGGGTGTCTTCTTCGTCGATCTTGCCCAGATAGCGTTCGACGACGACCTCGCGCGCGTCAACGGCGTTCCGGTGGGGGCGCTGAACCTCGCGCTGGCCGTACTGACGGGCGCGGTCATCACCCTCTCGATGCGCGTGGTCGGGGTGCTGCTGGTGGGTGCGATGCTGGTCGTGCCGGTGCTGGTGGGCTTGCGCGTGGCGAAGGGGCTGCGCGCCACGTTCGCCGCCTCCATCGCTGCCGGGGCAATCAGCGCCATCGCCGGGCTCGTCGCCTCCTTCTATCTCGACCTGGCCGCCGGTGGCGCGATCGTGCTCACGGCCATCTTGCTGCTGGTGCTGGCCAACATATGGGTGCAGCTCCGCAAGGCCGCCGCCGCCGCTGTTCACAAGGTATAGAATCACCCCGCCCCAGAGGTGACCTATGGCGGAAGGCACGATTGGCGTGGCGGCAGTCGGGCGCGATAGCAGCGCCGTGCTGGCGATGATTCGCGGCCTGGAGCAGCGAGGGATAGGCGCGGCGTGGCTCACCACCGGAGCGGCGCGCCCCGACGGTCTAACCCTGCTGGCCGCCGCCGCTGTGCAGACCAGGCGCATCCAGTT